>CALZHC010000037.1 GCA_945787505.1 uncultured Alistipes sp. | reverse complement strand
GCAGCCTGTGCAGCAGCGAGGCGTGCGATAGGAACTCTGAAAGGAGAGCATGATACGTAGTTCATGCCTACGAGGTGGCAGAATTCTACTGAATCGGGATCTCCTCCATGTTCACCGCAGATACCAATCTTAAGTTTGGGATCTGTTGAACGTCCACCTTTGACACCCGCTTCGATAAGTTTTCCAACAGAGTCTCTGTCAATAGTCTGGAAAGGATCTTTTTCGATAATCTTATTGCCAAGGTAGTCACCCATAAATACCCCGATGTCATCTCTTGAGAAACCGAATGTCATCTGTGTGAGGTCATTGGTACCGAATGAGAAGAATTCAGCTACCTGAGCCATTCTGTCAGCAATAATGGCAGCTCGAGGTATTTCTATCATAGTACCGAACTTATAGGTAAGAGCTATACCTTCTTTAGCTTCAACTTCCTTGCGTGCCTTTTCACAGATTACTTTCTGGAATGACAATTCATTTTCAGATACAGTTACAGGAATCATGATTTCAGGAAGGGGGTTAAATCCGCCTTTGATCAACTGTGCTGTAGCAATGAAGATAGCTTCAAACTGCATCTTGCTGATTTCAGGATATGATATACCGAGACGCACACCTCTGTGACCCATCATAGGGTTGACTTCATTGAGGCTTTCACCACGTTTGCGGATCTCTTCAACGGAGATACCGAGCATTTCAGCAAATTCTTTCTGCTTTTCAATGGTGTGAGGAACGAATTCATGCAAAGGAGGGTCAAGCAGACGGAAAGTTACAGGCTTACCATCCATAACCTTGAGGGTGTCCTTAATCGCCTGGATAAGGAAAGGACGGAGCTCTTTAAGAGCGACCTCTCTCTCTTCCTTGGTATTTGAAAGGATCATCTTGCGGAGTTTTGCCAGAGGTTCGTCTGAATTCCTTCCGTAGAACATGTGTTCTATACGGAAAAGACCGATACCTTCAGCACCCATGTTCAAAGCATTCTTGGCATCGTATGCAGTGTCGGCATTTGTTCTTACGCCCAATACACGATACTTGTCTACAATCTTCATGTATTCAATGAAACGGGGATTCTCTGAAGCGTCCATTGTCTCAATTGCAGTGTCATAAACGAAACCTTTGCTGCCGTTGAGTGAGAAGATCTGACCTTCATTGTAGGTCTTGCCGTTGATTCTCATGCTTCTGGTAGAGCCTTCAAGTGAAATATGCAGTGCATCACATCCTACAATACAGCATTTTCCCCATCCGCGGGCAACAAGTGCAGCGTGTGAGGTCATACCACCGCGAGCTGTGAGAAGACCGTCTGCTGCACGCATTCCCTCTACATCTTCAGGATTGGTCTCTTCACGTACGAGGATGACTTTTTCACCTCTTGCAGCTGCAAGAATTGCTGATTCCGATGTGAAATAGAGCTTTCCGACAGCACCACCGGGACCTGCAGGAAGACCTTTGGCAACTACATTAGCCTTCTTTTCAGCAGCAGGGTTGAGAATAGGGTGAAGGATTTCATCAAGCTGTGAAGGAGCTACTCTCATGACAGCTGTCTTTTCATCGATAAGTCCCTCATGAAGCATATCCATTGCCATGTTGAGTGCAGCGAGACCTGTTCTCTTTCCGATACGGCACTGGAGCATCCAGAGCTTGCCGTCCTGAATAGTGAATTCGATATCCTGCATGTCATGGAAGTGAGCTTCCAGATGCTTCTGTATTTCATCAAGTTCCTTGTATACTTCAGGCATTGCCTTTTCAAGTGATTCAAGGTCTTTGTTATGTTCGTTCTTTGTAGCTTCGTTAAGAGGGTTTGGAGTTCTGATACCTGCTACAACATCTTCTCCCTGTGCATTGATGAGCCATTCTCCGTAGAATTTGTTTTCTCCGGTGGCAGGGTTACGTGAAAATGCCACACCGGTAGCAGAGTTGTTACCCATATTTCCGAATACCATAGCCTGAACATTTACTGCTGTACCCCAGTCGTCAGGAATACCTTCAATGCGGCGGTATGCAATTGCTCTTTTACCGTTCCATGATTTGAATACTGCTCCGATGCCTCCCCAAAGCTGTTCGTGAGCATTGTCAGGAAACTCTTTTCCGAGAACCTCTTTAACTTTTACTTTGAAATCTTCACAAAGCTGGATGAGATCCTCTTCGGTAAGGTCTGTATCACTGCTGTATCCCTTTTCAACCTTGACTTTGTGGAGAAGTCTGTCGAGCTGGACCCTGATACCCTGACCCTCTTCAGGCTCAATTCCTTCCGCTTTTTCCATTACGACATCAGAATACATCATGATGAGACGACGGTAGGCGTCGTAAACAAAACGGGGATTCTGTGTTTTTTCGATCATTCCGGGAATAGTGTCGGAACAGAGACCAATGTTAAGAACAGTCTCCATCATACCTGGCATAGAAGACCTTGCACCTGAACGGCAAGACACCAGAAGAGGATTTTTCTTGTCTCCGAATTTTCTTCCCATTTTTTCTTCAGCGCGAGTCAACGCTGCATTTACTTCTGCTTCAAGATCAGCCGGATACTTGCAGCCAAGTTCGTAGTACTCTGTACAACATTCTGTTGTGATGGTAAATCCGGCTGGTACAGGCATACCTAATGTACACATTTCAGCGAGGTTCGCACCTTTGCCTCCGAGGAGGTTTCTCATGGAGCCGTTACCTTCGGCTTCCTTACCTCCAAAATAATAAACTCTTTTGATCGACATATTTTAAATTCTTAAGTTTCGTTTGCAAAAATAATAAAAAAGTTATAGAAGTCGGCCAGCCAGTTGAGATAGCTTGCTTCTTTCTCCTTTGATAAGGTTAACATGCTCGAATACTTCCTGTCCACGGAACCCCTCGCACAGATGCGCAAGGCCATTTGAATTGATATCCAGATAGGGCTGGTCTATTTGGAATAGGTCTCCAGTAAATACAAGTTTTGTTCCTTCTGAAGCTCTGGTTATAATCGTCTTTATTTCGTGAGGAGTCAGGTTCTGGGATTCATCGACTATAAAAAAAGTCTTACTTAGACTTCTGCCCCTGATATATGCCAATGGGCTAATTTGCAACTTCTTGCTGTTGAGCATCTGCTCTATCTTCTCGATTTTGTCAGAATTCTCCGGGAGATTGTTTTTAATAACGGTGAGATTGTCAAACAAAGGGAGCATGTAGGGGCTTATCTTGTTGTTGATAGAACCCGGAATGAAACCCAAGTCCTGGTTCTTAAGAGGAATTACAGGCCTTGATAGAAGAATGCTGTCAAAATCATCTGCCTGTTCAAGAGCGCAAGCCAATGCTAAAAGGGTTTTGCCGGTTCCAGCGTATCCTGTCAGAGCTACAATATCTATATCTTTGTCCATAAGAGCATTCATGGCAAGCATCTGCTCTTGGTTGCGGGCTGATATGTTGAAAGCTTTTATAGGCAGTATCCTCTCGACCATATCACTTTTACCGTTGAAGCGGGCAGGGATACTCTCTTGGCCACTGAGGAAAATTTTAAACAGCTGGTTGTTCCGTGGCCTTTTTGAGATTCCTAAAGCGCTGTAATGGAATGAATTGACACCATTTGCAATCGCTTCATACGTTTTGGATGGGACTTTCTTTATGGAGATAATCTCCTTTTCGTTCCTGATTACTTTCTTTTCTTCAATATGACCAGTCAGATAATCCTGCGCCATAAGACCTAAAGCCTTGGCCTTAAGTCTCATATTGATGTCTTTGGTTACAAGAATCACAGTTCTTCCTGTCATATTCTGATGGAGCCACATCGCAGTAGCAATGATTCTATGGTCAGGAATGTCATCACACAAAGAATCTCTCATTTCCTGGGTATAGGCGTGTCCCATCTCAATCTTAATAATGCCTTTGTTTCTACCCAAAGAGATTCCTTTTTCGAACAGGGAGTTGCATGAAATCTTATCCAACTCCCTGACGAAGTTTCTAGCATTAAAGCTGAGGATATCGTCCCCTTTCTTGAATTTATCAAGCTCTTCAATTACAGTCACAGGTATATAGACATCATTCTCCTGAAAACTGTAAATAGCCCTGCTGTCATGAAGAACTACATTCGTATCGAGGACGAATATCTTAGGCCGTTTTACTGATGCTGTTCTATCCATATTCTGCCGTTAATGAACATATCAATCCATGGAGTGATTTCGTCATCTCTCCTTGAGTGGGGATAGTATGCCCAGTTCCAAGGTTTTAGCGCTCTCTCAGGGTGTGGCATCATCGCAAGGTGGCGTCCATCCTTCGAACATACAGAAGCTACTGCTTCAGGGCTTCCATTAGGATTGGCAGGATAAGCATTATAATTGTATCTGGCTGCTATACAGTACTCTGAAATTGGTTTGGGGAAAGAGAACTTTCCTTCACCATGAGCAACCCATATTCCCAATGATGAACCTTTCAGGGAAGAAAGGAGGATTGAAGGTGAATTTTCAATGGTGACTCCCACGAATCCGGATTCGTATTTATGTGAGTCATTGTGTTTCATCTTCGGTGAGTCCTCTCTGTTTTCAGGTGTTATCAATCCAAGTTCTGCCATAAGCTGGCATCCGTTGCAAACACCCAGACTCAATGTATCTTTTCTTGCATAGAACCTGTCAATGGTCTCTTTGGCCTTCTTGTTGTAAAGAAGGGCACCGGCCCAGCCTTTTGCGGAACCGAGTGTGTCTGCATTGGAAAATCCGCCAACGAAGACAATCATATTTACATCATCGAGAGTCTCCCTTCCACTGACAAGGTCAGTAACATGGACATCCCTTACATCGAAACCTGCAGCCCAAAGCGCGTATGCCATCTCCCTGTCTCCATTTGACCCGGTTTCGCGGATGATTGCAGCCTTTGTCTTTCTTTCTCCTTCAAATTTATGGTATCTACCTGAGAATGAGGTAGGGAATGAGAATTTAAGAGGCTGTTTCGCATAGTTGGCATATCTTTCTGATGCAAAACTTTCCCCTGTCTGAATAGAGTCGAAAAGGTAAGATGTTCTATACCAGATCTCTCTGGCCTTTTCGATACCGAATGAAACAGACTTGTCGTTGCCGTCAGCTTTGTATTCTATGCTTAAAGTACCGTCTGTAGTGGGGTAACCTATTCTATAACAATCAATATCACCCATCGAAGATTCGAATTTATCCCTTTCGACATTACTTATCTGAAGGATGATTCCAGGGACTTCGCTCAGTAGGATGTTTGAAGAGTTGAACTCTCTCAAATCTATTTTCATTCCGGCATTGCAGCAAGGGAAACACATCTCAAGGAGTGTTGTTACCATACCACCGGCTGAAATGTCGTGACATGCAAGGGCAGGGGTGTGGCCATTGCCGAAGAGTGCTTTTTGAACTCTGTTGAAACACTTTTTGAAATATACAGGATCTTTGATATCTGCACAATCAGAGCCAATTAATGAAACTGTCTGTGCATAAGCAGTGCCGCCAAGAGGGAAGGACTCTTCAGATGAAACATCCTTGACGAACGGTATATAATATAAGGTGCTTTCCTCATTCGTTACCAAAGAGGCATGGAGCGTCTTCCTCACATCCGAACTTTGTCCTGTAGCCGAGATTATCAGGGTACCGGGAGAAAGGACTTTGTCACCGTTAGGGTATTTTTGGGTCATTGACATTGAGTCCTTTCCTGTAGGAATATTGACTCCTATTGAGATGGCGAAATCGCTTGCCCCTTTTACCGCATTGTACAGACGGGCATTTTCCCCTTCGTTTTTACAAGGCCACATCCAGTTGGCACTGAGTGATATACCTTCAATACCATCTTCGATTGGTGTAGCTATGATATTTGTAAGAGCCTCTGCAATTGAGATCCTTGAACCTGCGGCAGGGTCAATAAGTGCCACAGCCGGAGCATGACCGATAGAAACAGCGATACCCTCTTTGTTTTCATATCCTATCGCTGTTACTCCGACGTCATTCAAAGGTAATTGTATTTCACCGCAGCACTGCTGGGTCGAGATAAGACCGGTAACAGATCTGTCAACCTTGTTAGTGAGCCAGTCTTTGCAAGCAACAGCCTCTATGCATAAAACGTCTTCTACGCTCTTTATGAGCTCTTCTTCGCTCAATGATGCTATTGAACTTCCAATACCTTTGAAACCGCCTTTGCCGTCTGCTCCACCTTTGGATGTTGTATCTGTCATGATGGTCTTGGGTGTGGAACCGAGCATATCCGAAATTGCCAGATCAATGGGCTTTTCTCCATTTTTCCTGTTTTCAATGGTAAAATTATGCTCTCCGGTAACCTCACCTATGATATACATTGGCGCTCTTTCGCGTGCCGCAATCTTTTTAAGTTCTTCGGTGTCAGAACTTTTCATAACTAGGCCCATCCTTTCCTGACTCTCGTTACCGATGATCTCTTTCGCTGAGAGGGTAGGGTCTCCGACAGGAAGCTCATCAAGATAGATATTTCCTCCAGTCTCTTCTACCAGTTCTGAAAGACAGTTAAGGTGTCCTCCTGCTCCATGGTCATGTATGGAGATGATAGTATTTTTGTCTTTTTCAGATATTGCACGGATCGCATTGTAGGCTCTCTTCTGCATTTCGGGGTTTGAACGCTGAATTGCATTGAGCTCAATGGCATTGGCATACTCTCCTGTAGCCACTGAAGATACTGCTCCTCCGCCCATTCCGATTCTGTAATTGTCTCCACCCAGGAGAACAACACTGTCCCCTTTGCCGGGAACTTCTTTGGCAGCATCACTTTTCTTTGCAAAACCTACTCCACCGGCCAACATAATCACTTTGTCATATCCATATTTTCTTTCAGAACCGTCAGGATCTTTTTCAAAATGTTCAAGGGTATTGAGTGAACCGCAGATTACAGGCTGTCCGAACTTGTTGCCAAAGTCTGATGCACCGTTTGATGCCTTTACAAGAATCTCAGCCGGGGTCTGATAGAGCCACTTTCTTGGAGGAACAGCTTCCCATGCCCTGCCATCTTCAAGTCTTGGATATGATGTCATATATACCGCAGTTCCTGCAAGAGGGAAAGAACCTTTGCCTCCGGCAATTCTATCCCTGATTTCCCCACCGCTGCCGGTAGCTGCACCATTGAACGGTTCTACCGTAGTAGGAAAGTTATGTGTTTCGGCCTTGAGAGAGATAACAGTCTCCTCTTGGGACATTTTGAAACTGCTGGGTCCGTTAGGATCTGAAGGTGTGAACATCTCTATCTTTGGTCCCTGAATAAAAGCACAGTTGTCTTTATAAGCCGATACTATTCTGCCTTTATTTTCCGCTGATGTCTTTTTTATCATCTTGAAGAGAGAGGATTCCATCTCCTTTCCGTCGATGATGAAGGTTCCATTGAAAATCTTGTGGCGGCAGTGTTCGGAATTGACTTGGGAGAAACCGAAAACCTCGCTGTCAGTCAAAGGCCTTCCTATTTTAGCTGAAAGGTTCTTAAGATAACCTATCTCTTCATCAGAGAGGGCGAGTCCCTCCTCAATGTTATATGCTTCGAAATCTTCGATATATCTGATCGGCTCAGGCTTTGTGTCTACTGTGAAGATATTGCCATCAAGCCCGTGGTATACTCTCTGGAGCATTTTGTCGTGAGGTATAAGTGAATCGTCTTCATACCTGCCATCCACTTTGAAATACTCTTCAATGCGGCTGATACCGGTGATATTCATGTTTTTGGCAATTTCGACAGCTGCGGTACTCCAAGGGGTAATCATTTCACGTCTTGGACCGATGAAAGTTCCTTCAATTGTTTTCTCTTTGATTAAAGAGGCTCCGCTAAAAAGCCAGGTCAGAGTATTGACTACATCTGTAGAAAAGTCCTTTTCGGACTGGACTGCTATTATGTGCTCTTCCGATGAGCTGAAAAAGTAAATCATCTGTGAAATATTTTTATCCTTCAAAAATAGGAGTTTTTATTTAAAATCTATTAAAAAATTACCATTTTTGCGTACAAAAAAGGTAAAAATGGCATCTTATCAAGATATTATTGAAAAGTTATTCGGAATTGCACCATCCTTTCAAAGTGTAGGAAGGGCAGCATTTCATCCGGGAATAGACTCCATGGTCCATTTTATGGAACATTGCGGAAATCCTCATGAAAAGTGGGACTCAATCCATGTAGCGGGAACCAATGGAAAGGGTTCAGTTTCACACATGCTTGCCTCTTTGCTCAGTTGCGGTCGTATGAGGATGAAGGTTGGTCTGTATACCTCTCCGCATCTGCTCGATTTCAGGGAAAGGATGAAGATTGTCTCTATGGATGAACAAGGCAATTCTCACTGTGAAATGATTTCCCAAGAGGATGTTGTACGGTTCTGGGAGCAGAATGAGGATTATATTCTCGCTCACCGGCCATCATTTTTCGAAATCACAACGGCAATGGCATTCGATTGGTTTGCCCGTATGGATATTGATATTGCTGTTGTCGAAACAGGTCTTGGAGGTAGATACGACTCTACTAATGTGATTACACCCATTCTATCTGTAATCACCTCGATTGGTCTTGATCATCAGGAAATTTTGGGAAGTACTTATAGTGAAATAGCCTTCGAGAAGGGCGGTATAATAAAGGAGGGAGTGCCAGTTGCAGTTGGTAAGGTAAATAAAGAGGCGCTTGGAGTCCTCAGAGCCATTGCGCTTGAAAGTGACTCTCCCTTCGCTGATAGCTCTTTTGAATCATTCATCGATCCCAATGAAGATATGATAGTAGAGAATATGGATCTGAGGTCAGCGGTACAAAGGGTGAATCTCAGGACGGTTTCTGCCTCTGTCAGGATGCTGTCGGAACTTTATGATATGGAAGTTACAATGGAGCCCGAGCCGCTAATCCATACAGCAAAAAATACCCAATTGCATGGAAGGTGGGAAAAACTCTCAGATTATCCTGAAGTCATCTGCGATATTGGGCACAATGAAGAGGCGTTAAGTTATACCATGAGACAGCTTGAAGAGGCTGCCTCCGGACGTAAATTACATATGATAATCGGTATGGCAGCTGACAAGGATATCAAGGCTGCTGCCCGTCATTATCCCAAAAATGCCTACTATTACTATACAAATGCTAAAGGTAGCAGAGCCATGAAAAGTGAACTACTGCGCAATGAGGTAGATGGTATCAGAAACGAAGCAGGAGCCTCACCTGAATATAGCTCTTCAGAGTTTTTCGATTCAGTGGAAGAGGCTATAAATAGGGTGATGTCAATAGTAAATAGTGATGATATGGTATTTATCGGCGGAAGTAGCTTCGTAGTGGCGGAGGCACTACCACTTTTCTTAGGTTAACAAAATAGTTATCATAGAAAACAAAATTGTTTTATTGATTGAAATACAAAAAAATAGAATACAATTCGCTTGTATTCTATTTTTTTAGTTTCAATAGCTCCAAAATTTGCTCTTGGGGAATAAAAGAGGTGTTGGAACCGGCTGTAACTATGATCCTACAAGCCATTTCCATAAAAATTGCTTTTTGAATACAATCCTTATATGAATTGCCACAAACTACCTGTCCGTGGTTACTCAGAAGAGCGGCATTAGCACCGTTTTTCATTGCTTCGACTACTGCTGAAGCGAGCTCATCCGAGCCCGGTAAAAGGAATGGAATGACAGGAATAGAGGTGCCGACGTAGAGTGGAATCTCAAGTGTAACATTGAAATTGGTCGGCTTGTTTTCCATACAACTGACAATCGTTGCGTATTCAGACTGAAAATGCAGAACTGTATCTATATCCTTCCTGCAGCGGTAAAGTCCTAAATGAAGATTTTTTTCAATTGATGGTTTAGGGCCGCTTATAACCGATGAATCCGTTACGGAACAGAGTGAGATCTGCTCTGAAGAGATAGAGCCCAGCCACGAACCGGTACCGCTTATAAGTACTTTGTCTCCTATTCTATGAGAGAGATTTCCGCTGCTGCATTTCATCAGATTCTTATCTCCGGCATACTTTGCCCACTTGATAAACTCATCATACAATTCTTTCATGACATTATTCCAATTAAAAAAGAGAGACTGACATCGAGGTCAATCTCTCTTAGTGGGAGCAGAGGGAGTCGAACCCCCGACCCTCTGCTTGTAAGGCAGATGCTCTAAACCAACTGAGCTATGCTCCCTTTCTTTTAGCGAGTGCAAAGATAGAGCTTTTTCCCGAATCTCCAAAAAATATTTAGTATTTTGTGTTAAAAATGCATGTAATATCCCCCATTTGAATCCAATCTTCTACAAATACAGACATGGATAGGTGGGCAATATCAAGTACCAAAGAGACATCACACATTACCGGACTCTCAAGGTCAACGCCCAGCTCAAATAGTATATCTCCCATCGGAATCCTGAAAGATTCTCCATAAATATCGGATATAGATATATATACATCCTTGCGGCAAAATTGTCTTATAAGATTAAACGTATCAGATTCACTATTGTTACTGATGAATGCATGTTCGCCATTGATAGGAACCCCATCGAATGTATAGCCTGCAGAGCTACTGACAATCTTGACCTCTTGTCCCCTGAGGCTATTATTGTCATCAATAATCTCTAAATGTATAGAGGAGGTATAACGCTGTAAAATCGGAGTCTCTATCCAATATTCTGAAAAACACTTTATTGTGTTGCAGTAAAACAATACTGCATCAGGATACCTGCCATATACAAGTGAAACCTCATTTTTCTGTGAATCGTAATAAGAACCGTTGTTGATGTTACCCCATACATTGAAAGAGTATTCACCTTTGGGAAGTTTGAACTTATGGCAGCACTTCAGGGAATCCCCTTCTATATATTTGTCAACCAATATATTACCCGTTATATTATCCGCTATCACTATCCTGATGTTGCTTGGTAGCGATGACCAAGTTTCGGACAGGTCCACCTCCATGGTGAAGGGACAAAGTGTCCTGTTCTCCTTTATGCAACTCTGGGCAAAAGCCATGACAAGTGATAAAAGTAATGTTTCAATAATTCTCATAATCCATATTTGTTGATTAGTTTTCCTATTTCAGGATCAAGATTAGCTCTGAACCGAAGCGATGGATCCATCTCCTTTGCTTTCAAATAGTACTCGATTGAAGATTTTTCATCTCCCATTCTGGAATAGATGATACATAGCAGGTAATCCCTCTTTGGACTCTCCGGAAGTCTTTCGAGAACCTTCAATGCGGATGCGTTATAATCCAACGAAATAAATGCCAGGGCACTGTTTATGTCGCCATATGGACCAAGCAATACTACTGCTGTTTCATAGTCTCTCTCTTTGAGTGCCTTAAGACCTCTCATGTAGGTAGTGTCTATTACAGTTGTATGGATTGTATCTTTAACCATGCCCTTTTTGTGCAGATGGAAGTCGAAAACTACTCTCCTTAGCTCCGGATAGAAGTTTACCAACAGTTTTTTATACTCTTTGTGTCTCTTTAGTCGCTCCTTTCTCTCACTTATATCTTTTATTGAACAGATTCCAAGTAATGTCTCTTTATCCTTTAGAATGAGAGTATCTCTTCTTATCATAGATTCGAGCTCTTTCCAGTTTTCGGCTATGTATCTGGGACTCAGCTTGAAATGGATAAAATCATTTTCATATTCATCCATTTCGTCCAGATTTATGATTACTCCCTGATTTTGGGCCCTCAATGAGTCAGAGTAGATTTCAAGATACTTTGTTATCTCCTCACCCCGTCTGCGTGAGAGTTCCTTGTTGCGTGCGTAGTTACCCTCGGGAGAGGAGGAGGCTGTGACAGTTATACTGTCTATATTGTATTCGCTGTCAAACATCAGTTCTTCCAGTAGTCCCTTTATTCTCTCCAGTTCGTAATGGTTGTTTCCAAAGCCATACTCCACATCGTACTTTCCCTTTCTGAATTCAATCAGTGAAGATGTGTTAAGAAAGGCCTTTCTTTCAATTACTTTGGTCAGATACTTTTCTATCTCTTCTGTCATGCTGGAGAAAGAGGATATATAATAGGTAATAGGAGAGGAGGGAGGTATAGAAAACAGCAGGTTCTGGTTGAAGTCCACAATCTCTCCAAATACAATCAGGTCAACTCTCTTGAGATTCCTTCTGGCCTTGAGTCCCTGTGAATAGCAGTATTTGATTCCCTTTTTGTCATTTGAGATTACTGAGTCAAGCCGTATTCCGCAAGTGGCAAGGGTGTCTTTCACATATTCTCTGTATTTTTTCTCCTTGTTTTTGATGAGGTAGTTATTCCAGTAGATTGCACCTTTTTTGGAGTAATACTCTCTGACCTTGTCGTGACTTATGGAGTAGTATTCTTTCCTTGAGAGGAATGTCTCCATGAGTCCGGTATAAATAAGTTTTGATGAATCGGTTATAATCCTGTTGAGATATCTGTTGTACTTACTGTATCCCTCAAGCAGATCTTTTCTGTACTCTTCACCTGTTATCAATATTTTCTCAAGAGAAGTGGTATCTTCTCCAATAATAAGTATAGGGCTCAGTCTTATCTGCCAGTTGTTATCCAACATAATATCAGGGATTTCAAGGTCAAAGTCGAGGGAGACCATTCCATTGCGCTCTGGTACATTCCTGAACTTGGCAGTTACTATTGCGGGCTGCAACTCTTCGGATGCGATAAGTGTTCCTGTCGAGTCAACAGTTGCTTTCATAAAGAAGACTCTGTTGCCTTGGGGGTCAATGACGGTGAGTGTATCTGATGATTCTGTGTGGGTGGTGTCACAAACTTCCCCTTCGCTATGAAGAGGCGAAGTTCCTGCCAGATTGACTATTGTCGTGGGATTCTCCTTTCTGAGTCTTTTCAGTTTGAATGTTGCGGAGCAGGAGCTTGTTGCTGCAAATAGGGACATTGTCAGCAAAATAACCATCAATCTTCTCATAATAAGCAATCTAAATATTGAAAGTTAAAGAGATCTTGATATCTGTCGGAGCTATGAACCATCTGCTGTCTCTCTGTAGAATATCTCCGCATGAGGGACATGAGTATCTGGTGTAGAATGTATATCCACCCCATACTCCCAAAGAAAAGTCGATGTTGAAATGTTTAGAAATGATAAGTGAATAGCCGGCAGAAATGGCAATACCGAAAGCATCACCCTCTACAGTCTGAGGGGAGGTGATTCCTCCGATATTATATTCGCTCCATTGGGTTTTTACCCCGAAATTAAATCCGGAAAAAAGGTAGAATGGCCAATACTTGACACCTGTTCCTATAGTCAAATGCTTGAATTGCATACGGTTATCAGCGTCATTCTTGTTGAATACAAATGGGTTGTAACTTCCGTCTATAGAAAATGTCCAGTTTCTGGCGACAGCCGTACCCACTTCAAGATTCATTGTAACGAATTTTGCATAATCCAGAATGTTGGTAGATATACCAACAATTTGTCCGGATGCCACTTGTTTTGAAACAGAGAGTATTGTCATCAACATAACAATGCTCAAACCAATTCTTTTACTAATCTTTCGCCTCTCTCTCATAATTAATATGGTTTAAAAACCATCCGATTATTCCAATCGCCACGGAACCCTCCATCATTCCACTCTTCCCCTCAATCGGATGGTTGTGCAAAAATATTGCACCGGATTGTATGAAACAAGAGCTAAAGTCTGTATTATGAGCTGTTTATAGATTTATGAAAAAAGAAATGTTTTCAAAAACCGCAATAATCTGTCTCACATGTCGCTGTAATGTCATTTTGGCAGATATTCTGTGATGGTATGTATTTTGTTCAAGAGACCTTCAAAAACGGAAAATATTAAAAATAAATACAAAAATGAAAGATCAAAAAGGAACAATAGGGGTAACTACTGAGAATATCTTCCCCGTCATCAAGAAATTTCTCTACTCTGACCATGAAATTTTCTTAAGAGAGATGGTGGCAAATGCTATAGATGCCACAGCCAAACTGAAGACATTGTCCGGCACTGGTGAGTTCAAGGGTGAACTCGGAGATCTGAGAGTCGAAGTGATTGCTGATAAGGATAACAACACTCTTACAATCAAGGACTACGGTGTAGGAATGACTGCTGAAGAGGTAGATAAATATATTAATCAGATTGCCTTCTCAGGAGCCGGTGAGTTTATCGAAAAGTATAAAGATGCTAACATTATCGGACATTTCGGTCTTGGTTTTTACTCATCTTTTATGGTTTCAAAGAAGGTGGTTATCGATTCTCTTTCTTGGAGAGATGGTGCAAAGGCTGTAAGGTGGGAATGTGAAGGTGACCCAAACTTCACTATGACTGAAGGCGAAAGGAGTGAAAGAGGTACTACAATTACTCTCTATCTTGATGATGAATCAAAAGAATTCTCTGAAAATCAGAAGGTAACAGAATTACTTAACAAGTATTGCAAATTTATGCCTTTCCCCATCATCTTCGGAAAGGAACAGGAGTGGAAAGACGGCAAGTATGTTGATACCGATAAAGATAAGGTCATAAACAATTCGGATCCTATTTGGAACAAGAAACCTTCAGAACTCAAGGCTGAAGATTACATGAATTTCTATAGGGAACTCTACCCGATGCAGGATGAGCCTCTCTTCTACATCCATCTGAATGTCGATTATCCTTTTAACTTGACAGGAATCCTCTACTTCCCGAAGATTAAAGACAGACTTGAGGTTACACGTAACAAGATCCAGCTCTATTGTAATCAGGTATTCGTGACTGATTCTGTGGAGAATATCGTTCCTGACTTCCTGACTCTTCTTCACGGTGTGATTGACTCGCCTGACATTCCTTTGAACGTCTCAAGAAGCTATCTTCAGTCAGACTCCAATGTTAAGAAAATCTCCACATATATCACAAAGAAGGTTGCAGATCGACTTGAAGAGATCTACAAGAACGAGAGAAGTGAATATGAAGAAAAGTGGGACAATCTCAAGCTCTTCATTGAATATGGTATGCTGACAGATGAAAAATTTGCAGAAAGGGCAATGAAGTTCGCTCTCATGAAGAACTGTGACGGCAAGTACTTCGGATACGAAGACTATAGAAAGGCGATTGAAGCAAATCAGACAGACAAGGACAAGAAGGTCGTTTATCTCTATGCAACTGATACCGTAGAACAATATCAGTATATTGAAGCTGCCAAGAACAAGGGATATGATGTTCTTCTGTTTGACTGCCAGCTTGATGCACATTTTGTTAATTTGCTTGAATCAAAACTTGAAAACTCTCAGTTCGTAAGAGTGGATGCAGATTCAATAGACAAGCTCATCAGAAAGGAAGATATTTCTGAACCTGAACTGACAGATGCAGAAAAGAAAGACCTTTCATCTATCTTCGAATCAGTGCTTCCTGATGGAAACCACTATTATGTTAAGGCAGAAAACCTTGGTGAAACAGGAGCTCCTATATTGATTACCCAAAGTGAGTTCATGAGAAGATACAGAGACATGTCTGCTTTGGGCGGTGGAATGAACTTCTATGGTGAAATGCCAGTCTCCTACAACATAGGTATCAATGTTGAACATCCTCTAATCAAGAGAATACTTGATTCCAAGAATGAAAAGACAGCAGCCGGATGTTCAGGATTCGATAGCAGAATCTCTACCCTCAAATCTCAGATTGAAAAGATCAAGGATTCTGACAAACAGGAAGACAAGGACTTGAAGTCATCTCTGGAGAAAGAGATAGAAGGCGTAGAAGGGGAGAGGAAGGCTGTGATGGTGGACTTTGCAAAAGACAATGTCCTTATCCATCAGGTAGTTGACCTTGCCCTTCTTGCAAACAACATGCTTAAGGGAAAAGATCTTTCAGAATTTATCAAGAGGAGTATCGAAGTACTTTAGTATTATCTTGAAGCTGTAAGAAATCTGATTGCCTCGCACAGTAGTTTATTGAAACTATCGTGCGAGGTAATTGATTCTAAGGGGAATCCGAAGACAATCGATCTGTAGTCAGTTCCATCGTAGGCAATCGCTGCACCGTTGTTGGAACCATTATATCTCATCCATGTATATGCTGCCTTATCGGCG
>CALZHC010000036.1 GCA_945787505.1 uncultured Alistipes sp. | reverse complement strand
GTGTGTCGAAGATTGGCAAATTGAGCGTATTCAGCAGTCTGAACAACCTTCGGGACATATCGATGGTTAAGGACTATGCCGACATCTGCGGATTATCGGAAAAGGAATTGCATGATAACTTTGATGAAAGCGTTTCTGAATTAGGTGATTCGAATGACCTTTCCAAGGATGAAAGTTATCTTAAATTGAAGAAAATGTACGATGGCTATCACTTTACCCATAACTCCGAAGGTGTATATAATCCGTTCAGCCTTTTAAATGCTTTCAGTGATAGAGAATTCAAGGAGTATTGGTTCGAAACCGGCACCCCAACGATGCTGGTCAACGTAATGAAGAAGACATCGTTCGATGTCACTACCTTATCTGACAATGTTGTGGTTTCAGTAGAGGACCTAAGCGGCATCCAAGATATCGTAAACAGGCCGATTCCGTTGTTTTTCCAGACGGGTTACCTGACAATAAAGGATTATGACAAGGAATTCAACATATACACTCTGGGCTTTCCCAATGATGAGGTAAAGAACGGATTTCTGAAGTTTATTTTTTCGTATTATGTCCCTATCAATCCTGCAGAGGGCAACACGACTACCTCGAAATTGGCGCGGGCCCTCAGGAGCGGTGCCCCTGACGTGTTTATGCAAATCTTGGAGGCATTGTTTGCCAACACCACCTATCAGATTCAGGGCGATTCCGAGAAGAATTTCCAGTATGCGATGTACATCATAATGGAGCTCCTTGGCGAGTACGTCCAGGCCGAACGAAGCACCAGCAACGGCAGGATTGACCTGCTGCTCCAGACCAAAGATTATATCTACATAGTCGAACTGAAGATTGACAACACCGCCGACGCCGCCCTGCAGCAGATTGAGGAGAAGGGCTACGCCAAACCTTTTGTCAATGACCCAAGGAAAATCTTCAAGATTGGCGTAAGTTTCTCTACTGCCAACAGACGAATCGAGGAGTGGAAAGTGGTTGAATAATCAATATATGTCTGTCGGTCAAACCCATCCACATCCCATCGCAGGAGTAGGTCAGTTTCGGATTCTATCACCTCCTTTTAATATCCGGAATTGCCAGTGTTGTTACCTGTGTCAATGACCGGATATTTTTATTTTGGAGGTTCTCCAGATTTAACCTTATTAGAAATAGAAGCCCAAGTGTTTCTATCATTTATGCAGTAGGGGACATCAATTCCTTCTTTTGTTCTCATTACACAGATATGTGATTCCTCGTCATATTTTTGTACCTTATAGTATTTCCAAGTGGTCCGAAGGATGGACCATACTTTACTTAAAGCGAACATGAGCGCGGATGTCAATTGGAATTTGGCGGGCATCCACATATTGCCACTCGTCAATCATATAGCCGCCATGTTGTTTGATGTTCTCTTCAATGGCATCTTTGATTTGCAGCCGATATATGATTTCATCTGTTGACATAAACCAGTATTCTCTCCTATCAGGAAGAGTAACTATCAGAGTATCAATACAGAGATTACATTGCTTGATAGCCTCTTCCAGCTTTTCAAAAGGAATCGTAAGCACTCGAGGCTCATCCATTTCATCATCCGGACAGACTTCATTCTCAGCATCATCCACGTCGTCGTTCTCCTCGAAGTCGTCGTACTCCTCGAAGCCGCCGGCCTCCGGGGCGCCGATTTCTTCCAGTTCCTCGGAGGTGGGCTGGCGCACCAGGCCATCCGTGACGGCAGTGAGAAGC
Source organism: uncultured Alistipes sp. (assembly GCA_945787505.1). Classification (GTDB taxonomy): domain Bacteria; phylum Bacteroidota; class Bacteroidia; order Bacteroidales; family UBA932; genus Coprenecus. Next base: position 14,499 of record CALZHC010000036.1, on the reverse strand, counting down.
TGGATGAACATCCAGATGTGCTGGAGCCCGGTAAAGGGCTTTTGCGAATAGTCTTTGTCGTCTTCTAAGACAAAGATGACGATGCCCCGGATTTCGGTTCCCTGGCCGTAGACGATGGTGCCGGTCATATTGTCCGGGAGGTCATTCAGATACCCGTCCTTTTCCACCAACATGGCAATGTGGAGCCCTTCCTTGTCAAAGCCGAGGGCCTTGGTGAGGCGGGTGAGCACCGGTGAGAAGTGCACAACGTCGGCACTGAAGTCCATGTCTTCCTCGCTCTCCACGTCCTTGGCGTAGTAGAAGCCCTGGGGGTAGACGGCCACAACACCGGTGCTGTCTTTCGTATCTTCTTCCTCCGGGTAGGCCTTCACGTATTCCGCGAGCCAGTGTTTTTCAATCTCCTCCGCGTAGTCGGAGAGTAAGCCCCTCACATAACCCTTGGCCATGCCGTCAAGCGAAAGAGTTTCCCGGTCTCCCAGGCGGACGGCCTGCAGGCAGGTCTTGGCAAATTGGGTGGGACTCAGCCGCTTCTCGGGCGGGAGTTCGTCGGCAAAGTTTTCGTGGATATGGGCCTTGAGCCAGTAGCAGTCGGATTGTCCCATCTCGCAGCCGCGCTCCAGCGTCTGAAGGGATGCCACCAGATCCTTAGGAAAGCCCAACGACCCGTCGCACAGGAGGGCGGCTTTCAGGAAGCAGGCATAGCGGTCGTGACGGGCGATGGCAAAGTCCAGTTCCTCGGCAATCTGCCGGTGCAACTTTTCCTTGTACTCGGATGGGAAACCATCGAAGGTTTCTTCGTCAAGAATAACTGCACGGAAACGGCTGCAGTTGACCGCTCCTTTCCCAGCTCCTTCGTCCGCCACCTCCTGCGCCCGCTTCACATCCCCTTTTTTCTTGTACAGATTGGCCAGGGAATAATAGCTCTCCAGTTCCCCGCGTTCGATAGCGGTCCTGTAAAGCTTTTCCGCAGCATCCGCCTCTGTATCTTCGAGAGCCTGGCCCAGAAGGTCATAGTAGATGGGGTCGGCACCGGGGTTTTTCTCCAGATGCCCCCTTAGGATATCGGCCACCAGTGCGGGATCCTCGCGGAAGCCGTAAAAACCATATAGGGTATTTTCCAACGTCTGAAACTGCGCCAGTTCGCTGCCCAACTTGTAAGAAGAATCCATGAGGAAGGCGTGCATTTCAGGCATGGACTTGTCGCCCTTGGTGCGGCCTTCATAATAGAGCTCGGCAAGGGCGGCATTGGCGTCCTGCACGCCGTTGGACCCTGCCCAGGTGAGAAGAGCCTCGGCCTCGTCCAGGCAGTCTCCGCCTGGATTTACCTGCGAGAGCCAGCGGCCATAGCCGTAAGCGGCATAAGGGTCGCTCTCGCTATTTGCCTTAAGTATTTCCACCATTTCCTGTGAAATGCTCTTGGTGCGCCACTTTGTAAGGAAATGCTGCAGAAATTCGCGATCGTGGGTAATTTCAAAAGTAGAGTTCATTGTGGGATTCTTTTTCTGTTGCCTTGTCATTAGGATTAAATTCTTTATTTTGAATATTGATAAGCAAGTCTCTCTTCACCATTCCAGCAGTATATTATTCCGCAGTAGGTAAAGGATTCCTTAGCGATTGCTTTTTGCATTACTATATTATCACGATGAGTGTCAATGCGTACATTTCGATATCGTTTTAGGGCAAATTGCATTGCAAGATGCAGAATCCCCTTGACCTCCCCTCCACTGGCAATACGGTGTATGGTGGCGTAGGGCTCGTCATTAAGCCACGTTCCTTCATAAATTTTAGTATAGGTAGGGTCTGTACCGGCGCGAAGAACAAATGTGGCAACTATCGTATTGTCTCTCACACATACATAACTATCACCTTTGGCGATATCCTCCCTGATAAGAGCATCACCAGGATAGTCCTCTGCCCACTGATTCGGATTGCCGGTGGCTGCCATGAACTTTCTAGCCTTTGCAAATAACTCCATTAGAGCTACCACGTCGTTTTCCGTAGCTTGACGTATTGTTACCATACTGTCTGAGTATTTTTTTAAGAAAATAAGTACATTGTTCGGCAAATATAACAAATAAATTCATTTTTTATTATTTTTGTAAGACATTTGCAGTTATGAAAGTGTCATAATGTAAACTTTTAAAATTATCTAATATGAAACGTACTTTCAAATTTATTGCATTGCTATCTTTAGCGTGTACAATTATTATTGCCTCCTGCACCAAGGAGAATGACCTACCTTCCGATAAGGATGTCGCGCCCAAAAAGGCAGCCTGTATCACAGACGAAGCCAAGTTAGCTATGATTAATTCAGTAAAGAATGTAGATGGACAGGGACGTTTGTATGAAGTAAACTATACTGTAGACTATAAATTGGATGAAGTAATTGCCAAAGACTGTAAAGGTCTCAATGGACTATTTAACACCATAGCAGAACTCCTTTTCGACCAGATGCCAAAAAATCCAGTAAATGTGAAATTCGGTGCCGGATGCAGTGCCTTCGCTGTTCCTGAGGCAGAAGGAATTGATTTTCTGATGGGCAGAAATTACGATTTCCGTCATTCTGACGAAACCGGTTACAAGCCCATAGCTGCCATTCTTGTGCGCACAGCCCCCAAAGATGGCAAGAAATCCATCTCATTGGTGGATGGTTACAATTTAGGTTACGGTCAGGGTTTCTATGAAACTCCTAATGTGGACATGTCAATGCTGATGGGACTGCCATATGCACTTTTGGATGGAATCAACGAAGATGGCTTTTCAATTGGAGTACTTGCCCTAAGAGAAAAGCCCACCATTCAGCAGGCTCCTGGAAAACACAGAATCGGCACTACTGTAGCCATGAGACTTTTACTTGACAAGGCATCAACTGTAAGAGAGGCTATTGAATTGTTGGAGGGCTCCTTCAATCTGGATACAAGTATTGACGGAAATGTGCCATCTGAATCAGCCGCACCTGAGAATTATGTCACTTATCATTACTTCATGGCTGATGCCACCGGAGACTTTGCAATAGTTGAATACACTTATGATGGAACAGCCACTTATGTCAATCCGGATAAAATGGAATATTTCAAAGGCGATGACGCATACCGTTACCTCACAAATTTCTATGTATCAGACACCATGAAGGATAGACCTGAGGGCAAAAATAATTCTACACACGGATTGGATCGCTACAACACCCTGAAGAATACTCTCTACCATACGGGATATCAACTGAACGAAGAGGAAGCAATGCAGCTGCTCAATTACGTATCACAGGCACCCACAGAAGACTTTACATCCCAGACTCAGTGGTCTTCCCTCTACAATCTGAGCGACAGGTCACTCACCTTGGCTATTCTTCGTGAATACGGTATTTTATACAATTTCAAGGTTGAATAACCACCTGACGAAAAGCTGAAATACGTATACAAATGGCACTTTGACACGCCATGAATCAAGGAATAATGAACTGTAAATTAATACAATTGATGTATGAAGCAGCCAATCCTGCACAAGTGGCAGGATTGGCTAAATTCTTCAAGACAGGAAAAGGGCAATATGGAGAAGGTGATCTATTTCTGGGAATCAAAGTTCCGGTAACCAGAGCAATAGTCAAAGAGTGTTGGAAAGAGACATCGTTCGAAGAGATTGAAGAGTGTATTACTTCGCAATATCACGAAATCAGGCTGGCCGCTTTGCTTTGCCTTGTCAAAATCTACAACAGCTCCAAGAGTGACACTAAAACACAGCAGGAGTGTATCGATTTCTACCTTTCCCATACTGCTTACGTCAATAATTGGGATCTTGTAGATCTGAGCTGCTATGAGCTCCTTGGAAAATGGCTGCTGAATAGAGACAGATCCATATTGTATGATCTTGCAGCCAAAGGAACCACCATCTGGGAGCAGAGAATAGGAATCGTCAGCACCATGACCTTTATCCGCAATGGCCAGCTGGATGACACTTATGCAATTGCAGAAATTTTCATTAGTAAACCCGGTCCTCTACATGACCTGCTGCAGAAGGCTACCGGGTGGCTTCTTCGTGAAGCCGGAAAACGGGATCAGCAAAGACTGGTGGAATGGCTGCGAGTACACTGGAGCTCAATGCCTGCCACCATGAGGCGATACGCAGTAGAGAAACTCTCAAAGGAGCAGACTGCAAGTCTTTAGTCTAATTCGTTGATTATTGCTTTATTTTAATGATGTGTTAATTTCCGCCTCACTGGCAATGGTCATCAAAGCATTTTCCTTCTATACTCAGAAGGGGTAAGCCCATAAACCTTCTTAAAAGAGTGGTAAAAACTGGTGACATGGTCAAAACCACACTTGTCAGCAATCTCCTCGACAGTCCATCCCGGATAAGTCCTCATCAACGCACAAGCCCTCTGCATCCTGACATTCAAAATAAAAGATGAAGGTGGTGCCCCGGTCAAAGTGACAATCTTCCTGTGCAGTTGACGAGGGCTCATACATAATTTCTGAGCAAGAGTAGGAACATCCAGCCTCCTCGACTCCATAAGCGAAAGCACCATATCAGAAGCCTTCGCAAGAAAACGATTCTCCTGCTCGGACATCTGCCCTTGAGCCACCGGCACGGATGAAATATCACTACCACTGAATTTCGAACGCAGGTTTCTATGGCGTTCCAGCTGATTATCAACTAGAATCCTAAGCTCATCACTATCAAAAGGCTTGGTAAGAAAGGCATCTGCACCCGCCTCGAAACCACGCATCCTCTCCTTTTGCTGAATTTTGGCCGTAACGATTATGATGGGAATATGATCGATAACCTCATTATTCCTGACATTACGGCAAAATTCAAATCCGTCTGTCCCAGGCATCATGAGATCTGTTATGATAAGATCCGGCACAATATCCAGAGCCATTGAAAAACCCTCTTCCCCATTAGAGGCCACACTCACACCAAAGCTGCCTGCAAACAGCCCTGCTATATAATCAGCAATACTTTTATTGTCCTCAACAACAAGAATCTGAGGCTTATTGCCCCCTCCTCGTCCAACATTGGCAGGACGACGCTCTGAAACTTTAGAAACAGCTCTCACAAGGGGAAGCTTAACAGTAAAAGAGCTGCCCTTACCGGGAACGGAATCGACAGCAACTTCACCCCCTAGCAAACCCGCTATCTCCTTTACCAAAGCAAGACCGACACCGGAACCGTCGTATCCATTTGACTGAGCCTGAGCCGACTGGTAGAAAGGTTCGAAAATATGAGGGATACTCTCACTATCGATTCCGGAGCCTGTATCAGATACTTCTATAAATATACTGATGTCATCACACCTGATAGAAACGCAGACCCTACCCTCTTCAGGAGTAAACTTAAGAGCATTCGAAAGCAGATTATTTACGATTTTTGCAATATAATCCGGAACATAAGAGACACATTCCAAATTATCAGCCCCACAAAAAACTAGAACAATACCAAGTTTTTCCGCCATAGCCCTGTTGTTATCCACAACCATTTCTACAAATGCGGAGAGATCACCCGACTGCCACGACGGATCTCCTACTGCAGACCTTATCCTGGAGATATCCAAAAGCTGGTTAATCAGATTTAGAAGCCCCTTTCCCTGACTCTCGATTATTCCCGCCTTAGAGCGTACACTGTCAGAAACTCCCTTCATGCTCTGCATATCGTGACTTATACCCAAAATAAGAGTAAGAGGAGTCCTGAATTCATGGGTAATATTTGTGAAAAAGGACTCCCTCAGAGCAGACATGCGCCTAACCTCAAGCAGACTGCGATGTCTTATCCGGGCCAGGTAAAGAAGCACGGCCACTATGAAAGCCAGCACTACAAGCCCCATTCCCAGAATAGCAAATCCATTCTGACGGGCAGTCCTTTCCCTCTCCAGTCTGTTATTCGCCTCAAGCATAAGCCTCGACTGACGACTCTTCTCTATATTCATACTGACATTCTGCATGCGGTTCATCTTCTCCATATCCAGAATGCTCTCCTTCAGAGAAGATGCCTCCTCATAAGCAGCAAGAGCCAACTTACAATCTCCAGTTTCCTTGTAATACCTATAAAGAAGCATGCAGACCGTGGCCAGATGCTCGGGAGACTTTATTTTCTGTGCCTTTTGCCTGGCAACTGTGAGATACTCCATACAGACCGGATAATTCCCCACAGTCAGAAAAATGCCTGCAAGGGCGATAAGGGAATTCAGCGAATGCCATTCATCCTTGGAAGCTTGCATGATATTATACGCCTTGGTGTACTCCTCTGCAGCCTTCTCATAATTCCCGTCAATCTCATACAGCGACCCGAAATAGGTGTGACACAACGAAATACCCAGATCGCTGCCAGCCATCTCATTCATTTTCATAGACTCGGTATAATAGGCACGGGCAGAGTCCATCTCTCCATTGTACTTGAAAATGGAACCGATATTGGCATAATTGATAGCCATACCAACAAAACTACCCAATTCTTTCTCTCCCTTCAGGGCCATTCGCAACAGACTGTCTCCATGGTCATAATTTCCTATTGACAAATAGATATTTCCCAATCCGTTGAGCGAGACCACCCTGTTCTTACGAGCATCATACGAACTATCCTGAAATTCACAGCTGAGAATCCACGCAGTATAATGATACTCCTGTGCGACGTCCAGAATTCCCAATCTTCGGTAATCCGTACCGATATTATTCAGAGCCTTGACTGTCTCAAGAGTATCCGCAACAGATTCCGCCAGATGAAGAGATCTGCTGTGAGCCTCGAGAGCCTCATCGAAACGGCTCTCGTTTCTGAGCATGTTTCCCTGTTCACGGAGCGAGACAATGGAATCAGTGATTATTGCCCTCTCTATAGACAAATTCTCATTCCTAACACAGGAACAAGGCATGAAAAACAAAGAAAAAGAGACACAAATCGTGTAAAGAAGTGGTACAAAGCGGATCATCATACAATAATATTTATGCAAATCTATAAAATATTATTGTTTAATGAAATTTATTATTAATCATATACTTAAAATATAAAAATGTCCATTTTCAACAGTATAATACAGTTAATTTGTCTATTTTCAGCATATTAATTGTCCACTTGACACAGTAGAATACATTAACTTTTAGGATAATTTTGCCGAAAACAACATTTAATCAAAATCATTTATTAACAATTAATCCAAGTTTTAGATTATGGCAAAGACACTTAATGAAGGCCGTATTGCACAAGATAGCATCACAAGGCCCACCAGACCCTTTAAACCGACAAGGCCGACAAGACCGACAAATCCTGGAGAAAACACCAAAACGCAGGACGAGGCTCAAAGGAAGAAAGATATTAATACAGGACTGGCATCTATAGAATATAATCCTGAAAACCTCGTCAACGGTACATTATACAATGATACCACCATTTATCCTGAAGCATTCGAAAGCATGCCCGACAGAGACTTTGCTTACATTCTTAGCCGTAAGGAGGAGGACATCAACCTTAAGGAGATCTATGTCAGAGGTAGCGGATACGAAAATATCTATCCAGGTGCCATACTCTATGTTGACGAAGATATAACAGGAGGATCTCCCAACCCTCTGGCAAGAATACAAAGGAACAAAATTACGCTGTTCGGAGATTTCCTATCTGGAAGCAATCCAGAAGTAAGAGACATAAATCCCAGCAATGCCGATGTCAGGAATGCTAAGAACCAGATTATGCACTCTCTCCTGAACGACCCTAAATACGATGCCCCCGGCATGCAGAGAATCCGCACCAAAATCCACACCAGCCAGAAGAGTCTCATGATGGACCTGGGAGTAGACGCATCATTTGCAGGTTGCTCTATGAATATAAAAGCAAGTACTTCATCATCAGAACAGTCATTCATACAGGCTACAACAATGGATCAGGACTACTTCACAGTCAAGATGAAAGATGAATGGAAGAATGACCCCTCTATACTCTTTGGAGAAAACGTAACATGGGAAGAACTCAAAAAAGAGCTCAATGGCAGAGCAATAGCCATTGTCACATCAGTAACTTATGGAAGAACCTTCAGCTATCTGAAAGAGTATTCAGGAAAGAAATATAAGAGCGACACCTCAGGCAAAGTCTCAGGATGGGGACAGAGCGCCTATACAGATATCTCCACTTCCTTCTCATCTGACTATATCTCGGACGAAATATTCAACATTGGAGGTACTGCATTGCCAAAAGAGACTTTAAGAAGTACCAAAACCCAGTCTGAACTTGAACAGGTTATGGCTAACAATATGAAATTCAGCAGTAATAACCAGGGCGTGGTAACCAAGTACACCATACAGCTCATCACCGGCAAGAATACAGGCAAGGTCATCAAACCACTCTATTCAGGGAAACAGTACCACATTTCATACACCAGATGTCCCAGAAGAATTAATGCCAAAATTAATGTCAAGGATGTGAGAATATTGGACGGAAAAGTAAAAGTTCAGATGGATGTGCAATGCTTCAGGGTAGTCAATGGAAAAGTCGAAATATTCAAGAGTGTCGACGGAAACAGCTCCAAGAAAGCTCAGGATCCATGGTGGTACACATTCTCTGGATCCAGGAACAGAGAATATGGAGACCTTAAAGCCGGAGAATATATATACAAGGACCCTAAAGTACGTATCAGAACCAAAAACAGCAGAGTGGACGGTTATGATGCGCAGGACGAAAGACGTCTGGACAAAGGAGAAATCGAGACAGGCTCAATCGAAATCGTGCTCAAAGGCAGCGTATTCAGCTCAGTAAAAATAAGAGAGATAAAGTCATTATAAGATTACAGCAGCAATCCACCACCATCCTCTTGCGGCAGAGCCGGAAGAGGATGTTTTTCACTATTCTTTGCACCAAGCTTGATGAGTTTGCGAGAAGTCGTGATAATGCTCTGTCCTTTATCATCAAGTTTCTTCTTGCCGTCATCATACTCATCAGCAGCTTTCTTAAGCGCCTTTCCTATCCCCTCATACTTCTCCATAAACAGCCCAACACGGTCTATCATCTCATTCGCGAGCTGATAAAGCTTTTCATGATTCTGGGCCTGAGCCACCTGCGTCCACGTCATACTCACTATCTTAAGAGCACCATACAGACTCTGCTCATCAGTTATGTAGACATTTTTATCTGCAGCCCACCTCCACAAGTCAGGCTCGGCATTGAGCGCTGTCCACAATGCCCCTATATTGGGAACAAACATAATAACATAGCCAGCAGAGACCTTAGGGGACTGCACATAAGAAGAGTAATCTTTTTTGGCAAGCTCATCGACATGCTTCTTCACACTCGCAATATGTGCCTTAAGAGCATTTTGTCTCACCTGTTCATTTTCTGCGTTTACATAATCCACATAAGAGGTTATGGAAACCTTCGAGTCGATAATCACCTCCCTCCTCTGGTCAAGGTGGAGAATCACATCCGGACGCATCCTCGCTCCGTCAGCCTTGACTGCATTGCCGTTTGCATCCTTAATTTCGCACTGGATATCATAATGTATTCCTCTGGTGAGTCCCTGAGAAGAGAGAAGTTCATCCAAGACAGTCTCGCCCCAGTCACCCTGGACCTTGCTACCGTGTCGCAAGGCAGCAGCAAGTTCATCTGCACTCTTACGGGCTGCATCACTGTGCTCAAGAAGACTCTTGATCCGCTCCTTGATTTCCCCATTACGTTCAGCTTGCTCCTTGTTTCCCTCTTGCATCGCCTTCTTCAGTTCTGCAATATTCTCTTTCAAGGGATTGACAATCTGACCTATACTAACATTGCTACTCTCCGAAAACTCTTTTTGCCTTGCCTTGAGCATCTCCCCCGTTTCAGACTTAAGCTGCGCTGAGACCTTTTCAACAGTCTCATCAAACCTTTTTTGCAATGCTTCCATCGCATCACTGTGAGCCTTCTGTGCAGCAGCGGCAGCATCATGGAAGGCAGCCTCCTTTGCAGCCAAAGCCTCGTCGTAATGAGCCTTGCACTCCCTTTTTGCAGCCTCGACCGCATCAGCGGACTCAGCCTTGACCAAATCCAGACTCCTGTGCAGTTGGTCAATCGTTTCATTGGCATGGGCAAGTTCAGATTCGAGGCGTGTCTGAATAACCCTGGCCTCAGACTCTGCAAGAACCTTTGCAGCCTCTTGAGCCTGAGCTACACGCTTTTTGGAGATATTCCACACAGCAAAAAAAACAACAATAGGAGCAGCTGCCCCCAATAGCAGATAGAGATATTCCATATTCATTTCTATTTTACCGTAAAAATAGAAAAAATAGCGGCACTACCAACCTCCTCTTTACATAATTGAAAGAACAAAAGAAATAATAATCTGTATCACATCTGGAGAGAAAGTCTCCTCAATCAGTTTGTATTCCGATACCGAACCGGTGGTACAGTGCTGGAAAAGGTGATTTCTGCCTTCAACAGCCTCTATACGGTTCCTGGGATTTGCTCCAAGTGCCGTTCTGAGCGCTTCAAGGTTGCTAACATAGTCTACCTGAGTATCCATAGTACCATTGAGTGCAAGGACAGGACATTTTATATCACCGAGCAGGCCTCGCATATCCATCGCCAGAAAATATCGCAAATAAGGACTCTGCAGCTGCCCTAAAAGAGCCGAAAAATTCTTTTTGAGAGCATCGGGCAGATCTCTCTTTTCTGCCGAAGGGAACGGATATCCGTTAACAGAGGCATCAAATGCTTTCGACAGCATATTGCAATATGTATCTACATCTCTATCTGAGAATCCCGACTCTGCAAGGATAACACGGTTCTGCCATACAAGAGTCTCAGCGCCAGAGACCACCATGCCGGCAAGGCTGACAATGAAATCCGCATCACCACGTGCTGCCAGCTTCAAGGCTATGGAACCACCCTCGCTATGCCCAATAACCCCCACATTATCAAATCTTTCCCTCAGCAGCCTGATACCGGCAAGAGCATCATGCATCAGATCTTCCGTGGTACAATCTGCAACATCCCCGGTAGATTCACCGAAGCCACGGTCGTCATATCTGAGAGTCGCTATTCCACAGCGGGCAAGGGCATCTGCAATCACGGCAAAGGGTTTGTGCCCGAACACCTCCTCATCCCTGTTCTGGAACCCGCTTCCAGTGACCATGATAAGAGCAGGTGTACTGCGCGTGTAACCCTCAGGAAGAGAAAGCGTTCCCCTCAGAGTAGCATCTGCATTGACAAAAGAGACCTCCTCCTGCAAATATGGGAAAGGGCCCACAGGGGTCTGCGGACGATTCAGCTTTTCAACTCCCTGACTGAGTGTAAGCGGAAAAGATGCTCCCCATTGGTTAAACGACCCGGCAATCTTTTTCATCATCCAGATCCCGTTGAAAGTAGCACCTATAGAAGGAATCCTGATTACAATATTTCCTGAACCGGTCCGTTCAACTTCGATAGGAATACCCCTGATTCCCTGATCCGGAGAATCCATGGAGAGAGTATCGGCATCCAGATGGAACACCAGAGGCAACAATGTCCCGTTGACATCTATTTTTCCTGACCATGTACCGGTCTGGGCAGCAGCTCCCAAAGTCACAGAAAGAGCCAGTGCCAGCACCGCGGCACCTTTGGGCACAACTCTCTTCAACCTCTTGAATACCTTCTTTTCATAACAGATCAGAATATTCTTGATTATCTGCCCCTTTCCATACGATGTGACCGAATAAAGAAATTTTTTCAGCCCCGGAACCACCGCTATCCAATTTCTGACAAAATCATTCTCAGGATGCCTGATGTAACATTTCCACGAACCCGCAGAGTCATCAGCCGAGAAATAGTTATCAGTATCTGAAGAGAGAACATACAGAATCCTGTTTTCAGGGTTGAAAGATTGCAGATACCTCAGAATCTCATCTTCATTCTCCCTGACGAAAACCTCATCCTCCGGCCTTATGCAGTAACGCACGAAAAGGGTGGGCTTGCATATATCGGAATAAAACCGTCCTATCCGCCTCTGGTATTTCTTTTCCACTTGGGGAATCTGCACATCCAAAGCATCTGAAGCATTGAAATCGTGATGAAAATGAATCTTTAGACTCTCCTTATAATAGACATGAGGTCTGTTCTCCACAGAGATGTCGCATGGGTCTAGAAAATCTGCAAAATTACTCTTTATCAAGCCTATTACTGTCTCAAAACTTTCACTTATCAACCAGTCGAACGGGTACGAAGCCGAGCGCAGACCTATCTTCTCAAGTTCCATTGCAACACTGCAAAAAGAGCCAAGCGAAATTATCTGATCAAACTGTTTTCTCATTATCCTTTATATTCGAAAAACAAACCGAACACAAAGATAATCTATTTCCACGAATATCTCCTCAAATCGTAACGTAACAAGGTCCAAAAAAAGCTTGTGCCGATGCCGACACAAGCTTTAAAATAACCTTAAAACTAAATATGAAAACTATTTCTCTATTTTACAGTACTGGTACATTTGATCATTTCGAGAATCTTGTTAGAGTATCCCCATTCATTGTCATACCATGAAACGACCTTCACGAAATGTTCGTTAAGCTGAATACCTGCACCTGCATCAAAGATAGAGGTACGAGCATCGTTGAGGAAGTCTGAAGATACTACAGCGTCTTCGGTATATCCGAGAATACCTTTGAGTTCGCCTTCTGAAGCTTTCTTCATAGCTGCTTTTACATCTTCGTAAGTACAAGCTTTTTCGAGACGGCAGGTCAAGTCTACTACAGATACGTCAGCGGTAGGAACACGGAATGACATACCGGTAAGCTTACCGTTCATTTCAGGAATAACCTTGCCTACAGCCTTAGCTGCACCTGTAGATGAAGGAATGATGTTGCCGAGGATAGAACGGCCACCTCTCCAGTCTTTCATAGAAGGTCCGTCTACTGTTTTCTGAGTAGCTGTAGCAGCATGCACTGTGGTCATCAAACCTTCAACCACTCCGAAGTTTTCGTGGAGAACCTTCACGATGGGAGCAAGACAGTTGGTAGTACAAGAAGCATTAGAGAAGATGTCCTGACCTGCATATTTGTCATGGTTTACACCATAAACGAACATAGGTGTGTCATCCTTTGAAGGAGCAGACATAATAACTCTCTTGGCACCTGCTCTCAAGTGAGCTTCAGCTTTTTCACGTGTGAGGAAAAGGCCGGTTGATTCAACTACGTATTCAGCGCCAACTTCGTTCCACTTCAGATCTTCAGGATTTCTTTCAGCAGTGATGCGGATAGGGTTTCCGTTAACTACGAGTTTGCCGTCCTTAACTTCCACGGTTCCCTGGAAGGCACCGTGAACAGTGTCATATTTGAGCATATATGCCATATAATCCACATCGAGGAGGTCATTGATAGCAACTACCTGAATATCGTCCCTGTTCTGAGCGGCTCTGAACACCAGGCGACCGATACGGCCGAAACCGTTAATACCAATTTTAATCTTAGTCATCGCAAATATTGTTAAGTATTTTTAATTACCGCAAAGATACTAAAATATACCCAAAAAAAAAGTATATTTGCCAACACTTTGAAGATTATGGAAAATAAACGCGAAATACTTATAACAAATGATGACTCAATAGAGGCAAAAGGGATTCATCTTCTCGCCTCTATCATGAAAAAATACGGAAATGTCACTGTAGTTGCCCCCTCTACGCCACAGTCCGGAAAGTCAGCATCCCTATCCATCGGAAAGACTCTTACACTAAAAAAAATATCCGAAGAGGAGGGAATACGCTATTTTACACTTGACGGTACACCGGTAGACTGCGTCAAGGCTGCCCTGAACGAATGTTACAGTGCAGAGAGGCTGCCGGATCTGGTAGCATCGGGAATAAACCACGGATCCAACTGCAGTGCAGCAGCCCTCTACTCAGGAACACTGGGAGCATGCGTTGAAGGTACATTATACGGAATACCGTCATTCGGATTCTCTATTAATACACACGATGCCTCACCGGACTTCTCAGCGATAGAACAGTACTCGGGAATCATTATCAACAACATACTCACCCATTCCATCTCTCCAGGCATATACCTTAACATAAACTTTCCCCACCTGCCGGCCTCCCAAATCAAGGGAATAAAGGTCACCAGAAAAGGACGCGGACGATGGACCAAAGAATTCGACATCCTTAGCCGAGAAGAGGGAGAGATTCAACTCCTTATGAAAGGAGAGTTTCTGAACCAGGAAGAGGATACGACACTAGGCGACCATATACTGATGAAACAGGGATGGATCACAATAGTACCACACACCATCGATACCACCGGTTACAGTGAGACCCAGCGCATCGAAAAACTCTGGAATATATGAAATATTACATCATAGCGGGAGAGGCATCTGGAGATCTGCATGGCTCCAACCTCATCAAAGGTATCTTCAAGAAAGACCCCGATGCCCAAATAAGATGTATCGGGGGAGCCGCGATGGCTCAGGCAGGTGCTCAAGTCGTCAAAGATTACAGAGAGAACGCCATCATGGGCTTCGTGGAGGTGCTCTCCAAACTCGGAAGCATATTCTCCAATCTCAGATTCTGCAAAGAGGATATACTCAAAT
>CALZHC010000035.1 GCA_945787505.1 uncultured Alistipes sp. | reverse complement strand
TATGAATCCTCTGCCAATATCCCTGAGAATTATGTTCAACCATGGTACACACATGATATCTCTCTGACAAAGATTTTTACATTCAAGGACTCCTCTTCTCTTAAAATAACACTTGAGGTGAACAACATATTCAACCAGCAATACGAAGTCGTACAGTGCTATCCCATGCCGGGAACAAACTTTATGATAAAACTAAATTACAACCTTTAGAATATTATGAATAGAAAAGATATAATCATTATTCTACTATCCGCCTTTATTACATTGACACCCGGATGCAGAAAGGAAGACAAATACATTCCCTCGACCGATACTGATGTAACAGACCCGACATCTTCAGGAGATTATGCAGGTTTCTTTCTCCTGAATGAGGGAAACATGGGAAATAACAAAGCTACGCTTGACTACTTTGACTATGCCACAGGCAAATATTCCCGTAACATATATGCCGAACGCAATCCTTCAGTTGCCCTCGAACTGGGAGATGTCGGAAATGATCTTAAGATCAGAGGCGGAAAAATTTACGCAGTGATCAACTGTTCTAACTTCATAGAAGTGATGAATCTGGATGATGCTGTCCACATCACGGAGATAGCTATTCCCAATTGCAGATACATTACATTCGATGGCGGATATGCCTATGTTACGTCGTATGCCGGTCCAATAGGTCCAGACCCCTCTTACAGAAAGGGTTATGTAGCCAAAATAGACACCCTTACTCTCTCTGTAACAGATACATGTACAGTAGGATACCAACCTGAGGAGGCTGTGGTTGCTTCAGGCAAACTCTATGTTGCCAACTCGGGCGGCTATATGGCACCGGAATATGACAATAGGGTAAGCGTAATAGATCTTGAGAGTTTCAAGGTGGTCAAATCTGTAGAAGTGGCAGATAACCTTCACAGAATGATATACGATGGAAAGAGATATATCTATATCTCCTCAAGAGGGGACTATAAAGGCTCCGAATCGTCAACCTATATCCTCGACACCCATACCGATCAGGTGAGTGAAATACCATACTTGCCAAATTCCAACATGACACTTGCCGGAGACTCATTATGGGTAATCTCCAATGAGTGGAGCAACATTACCCAGACCGATGAAATATCCTATGCTATATACGACACCCGACTGTGCAGAGTGGTAACACGCCATTTCATAACTGACGGCACAGAAGAAGATATAACAGTTCCATTCGGAATTGCCGTAAACAGAGAACAAAAGGAGTTTTACATTACAGATGCCAAAGACTATGTAACTCCAGGAAAACTTCACTGCTATAGCATTGACGGAAAGAGAAAATGGTCTGTTACCACAGGTGATATCCCAGCCCACTTTGCATTTACTCATAAACAATTAATATCCAAAGACCAATGAAAAAGATTTTCTTAGTTATTGCAGCCCTGATCATTGCTGCATCATGTACCAAAAACAAATCTGAACAGCCTGTCATCCTCACATTTGAAGGAAGCTATTGGAATGCTCTTATTGATGGCGTACAGTACGGTGGCGAACTTCTCTATGGAGATATGAACGCCATGACAGGAACCAACTACAGCTGGTATGATTCAGAAAATACAGGACTAGCATCGGAACTTTGCGCTGACGCAAATGGTGCACACATCTACTGGAACGGTGGCGAAGCTATCTCCAACTATATCGACAAGAATGTAGAAGGATGCGACTACACCAAGCAGCTTGCAATTCCCACAGATGGTGGACACAACGGCTCTAAGAACTTTTGCGTACACAACGGAAGCATCAACGACTACTCCCCCACTACCGGATACATTTACTTCAAGGATACCCAGCCCCGCATTATAGACCACCTTTGGGTTATCAATACATCATATTATCTGGGAACAGTCAATCCGATTGCCACCGCTTCCGACTGGACAAAAATCGTAGCTACCGGATATGACGGGAATGACACAGTGACTGGAACATCCGAATTCTATCTTACAAAAGATGGAAAAAGCATCAATGAATGGACAAAATGGGAACTTTCGGCATTGGGTGCATGTGTAAAGGTTTCATTTGATATACAATCTTCTATACAGAATGAATATGGCATGGCTGCCCCTGCATACTTTGCATACGATGATGTAGCAGTAGTTCCTGCAAAATAGACTATGAAACATTTACATTTACTCATACTTATATTTTTTTCAATTATTATGACAGGGTGTGCGGAAAAGGTTCTGCCCCCTGTCATTATTGCAGAAAAGACTTCTTATAGCATCAAAGAGGGTGATACTCTGACTATTACTCCTACATACGAAAACTGCGCTGATGCCATGTACGAGTGGAGAATAGAGTCTCAGATAATCTCCACAGAGCCCTCTCTGGTCTATGTCGGCAAAACTCCCGGAACAGTCTACCCAGAACTCCATGTAAATAACAATGCGGCAGAGGCCTTCATGCAGTTCAGAATTACAGTCTCAGCAGGCAATCCTCCAAAGGTCACAGTCCCCGGTTCTTCGGAAGGAATAGAGGCTATCGAAAATACCCCTTTGGAAATAGCACCTTTTGTAACATCAGCAACGCGCTGCAGCTTCTTGTGGATAATAGAGGGAGAGGAGTTCTCAAGAGACTCTGTTCTCCACTTTCCAACTGACAAAGCCGGAACTTTCTCCACAAATCTTTGCGTTAGTAATGCTGATGCACAGACCGATATAGAATTCAAAGTACGGATAATACCAGAGGAAGATGCGCAAATGGAGATCACTTTCGAAAAGGAACATTATCGGATGAGCCGCGGCAGAAAGGTAAAGATAAGCGCAGTAACCCTAAAGAATATCCCCAATGATGCAACCTTCTGCTGGAGATGCAACGGGGAAACGATTTCAGAGTCGGATCAGCCTGATCTGATATTCGGACTCGATGAAGAGGGTGATTATGACCTAACACTTGTCGTGGCCGGTCAGGACAAAAACGCCTCTTTCAGTGTAAAGGCTACAATATGCCCACCTGAAGGAACATACAGAAGGGAGACAGGTGGAGAAGCCGATTTTAACAGAATTTACGAGTTTCTTCCTGCACCAGGACAGTTTGTCAATGAAGGATATAGTGCCAGTACAATGGATCAAGCGATAGAAGCAGCCACACAAAAGCTTGAAAACGGAGAATATATATCATTAGGCGGATTCGGAGGATATATAGTGGCCGGCTGGGACCACAGTATCTCAAATACTGGCGGCTACGACCTGAGGATATGTGGCAACTCTCACGAGAATGGGTCGGAACCGGGCATTGTGTGGGTTATGCAAGACGAGAACGGAGACTCTCTTCCCAACGATACATGGTACGAGCTGAAAGGTTCTGAGTACGGCAAAGATGAGACTGTCTCAGACTACAGAGTGACCTATTACAAGCCATCTTCGCAGGGAGAGAACATACATTGGAGCGACAATCAAGGCAAAAGTGGATATATTGAATACCTCCCCGCATACCACAAACAGAATTACTTTCCTGCTTGGATAGAGAGTTCTTCCTATACTCTCTCAGGAACATGTCTCAAAGCAAGGAACTACGACTCTTCCGGAAACGGCTCTCTTTGGATAAACGGATCATACGATTGGGGATACGTAGATAACTTTACCACAGAGGAGACCAATCTCTTCAGAATCAGCGATGCAGTTACATTTGACGGTCTTCCGGCAAATCTTCAGTACATAGATTTCGTAAAGATACAGACAGGCGTAAACGCCAAGAGCGGCTGGACAGGCGAACTCTCCACAGAGATCACGTCAATCACCGCCCTTAACTGAAACAGATGAATCAGCAGCAGTTCTTGCAGCATTTCCTGCAATCTGAAAATTCCCCGCGAAGACGCTGCTCTGTAAGGCTCATCATCCTCTCGCGCAGTTCTTGAGTGGAGATCTTCTCAAGCACTGAATAGGCAAAAGCCATCTGCTGCAGCAAACTGGCCTCCTTGAGGGAGATTCCCCTGCTGCGCATATAGAAAAGTTCATCCTCATTCAGACGCCCGTTGGTCGCCCCATGAGAGCACTTGACATCATCTGCATAGATCTCCAACATGGGCTCTGAAATAGCAACAGCACCTTTGGTCAGTAGCAGATTATGATTTTCCTGATATGCCTCGGTCTTGAAAGCTCCGGGGCATACTTTTATCAAGCCTGAAAAACGGGAGTTGGCATTATTGTCAAGAATTCCTTTGAAAAGCTGTTTGCTATGACAGCCGGGAACCAGATGCTCCATTTTGATAATGTTACTGACGTTCTGTGTTCCATCAGCCAGATAGAGCCCGTTGAGTTCGCAATAAGCGCCCTCTCTTTCGAGTTTTACATTTATTCTGTTCTCTATGTGACCACCATTGAGGGAGATGAACGTTGCCTTGAAAGAGCCGTTCTCACCCACAACAACATCCATATTGAGAAAATGAGCCGCTCTGTTATGTTCGTTCTGCATAAGCACCACTTCTACCGAAGCTCCTTTTTCAACCACTATAGAGCAGTTCTCGGTAGTCTCAAAAGAGTCCTCAGCAAAGGTGTGCGAACAGAGAATCAACCTGCCGACAGAATCTTGGCCAAAATGGTATGAAGTGGAAAAGCTCAGCGAGCCCGGAACAGCGGAGGTTCTGACCCCGATAACCTGCAGGGCCTCAGATGGTCTCTCACCCTGAGCATATTTGACAGTCAGAGAGGAAGGAGAGCCCTGAGGCTTGCCATCCACGATAAACAGCTGCCTGGTCCCCTTCATTGGCACCTTGCACTTGAAGGAACCGTCAATAGTGGAACCGGGAGCGTATATATAGTTCTGTTCACTCATACTTATTTC
The DNA here is from genome assembly GCA_945787505.1 of uncultured Alistipes sp. Taxonomy (GTDB): domain Bacteria; phylum Bacteroidota; class Bacteroidia; order Bacteroidales; family UBA932; genus Coprenecus. The sequence continues at coordinate 11,485 of CALZHC010000035.1, read as the reverse complement.
CTATTTAATAAGCCAGTCGTAACCCTTCTGCTCCACTTCAAGCGCCAATTCCTTGCCCGCTGTATGAATAATACGGCCGTTGTAGAGAATGTGTACTATATCAGGAACAATATAGTCCAGAAGTCTTTGGTAGTGTGTAATCACAATAGTCGAAGTATCAGGTCTTTTAAGTTTGTTGACACCTGTTGCCACTATCCTGAGTGCATCCACATCCAGACCACTGTCTGTTTCATCGAGAATTGCCAGTTTGGGCTCAAGCATAGCCATTTGGAAAATCTCATTTCGTTTCTTCTCTCCTCCTGAGAAACCTACATTTACTCCCCTTGAAGAGAATGACGGGTTCATCTCGACGATCTCCATCTTCTGCCTCATCAGTTTGAGAAATTCGGCAGCATTGAGAGGTTCGAGGCCTTTATATTTGCGATGTTCATTAAGAGCAGTCCTCATAAAGTTCACATTGGTAACTCCTGGTATCTCTATTGGATATTGGAAACCGAGGAAGAGCCCCTCCACACTCCTTTGTTCAGGAGTCATTCCTATAATATCCTTCCCATTGAACTCTATCGAGCCTGAGGTGACCTCAAAAGTGTCCCTGCCGGCAAGCACTGAAGAGAGAGTCGATTTTCCCGAGCCATTGGGTCCCATGATGGCATGTACTTCACCCTCCTTTACTTCAAGGTCGATGCCCTTGAGGATTTCCTTATCCCCTACACTGGCATGAAGACCTCTGATTTTCAATATAGTGTTACTCATTGTTATCTTTTCTCCATTCTTTTTTCCAGTTAATAAATCCTAATATGGCCAGAATCAGGTAAGAGAAACTTACCAGAGGCAGGAACGCCATACCGGCCAACACATAAAGTATAATGTTTGTCGTATTGACAATCATCCATACATACCAGCATTCAAGCTTTTTCCTTGCCGAGAGCAGCTGGGCAAAGAACATTGTGCAGACCACTGCTGCGTCAAGGAAAGGTTTGGTGGCAGGTGGGAAAGTATCCGGCCATACAACATTGAGCCTCTGATTACACCATCCCCAGACAAGAGTTCCTACTGCAATCGCCAATGCCCCCCACATTATGTTAGAAGGCAATATTCTTGAGACCCTGAGCTCCTTCTTGTTGTTCTCCGTACCACTCTTGGGATGGGTCCATGACCAGTGTCCGTATATTGTAATACCCAGTGAGATAGGCTGAAGAATCATACTTGCATAGAGATGCTTCTGCCAAAATAGAAAAAAGAGCAACAGGGCATAAACATAGCCGAACCAATAGTTGTTCTTGTTTCCTCTTCCGGCAAGGAAAACATTAGTAAAGCCCAACAGAACCGAAAGCAGCTCGAGAAGGCTGACATTATATCCTCCAAGCGTAAAGAGTATGAAATCAATACTGAATATATTCATTTTTGTCTCAATCTGTTAACCTACACTGCCCTCGAGTGATACCTGAAGCAGCTTTTGAGCCTCAACAGCAAACTCCATAGGCAGTTTGTTTATAACTTCTTTTGTATATCCCCCTATAATCAGTCCTATTGCATTCTCCTCCGATATACCACGCTGTCGACAGTAGAAAAGCTGGTCTTCACTGATTTTGGATGTTGTAGCTTCATGCTCAGTAACAGCTGAAGGATTACGGTTATCCACGACAGGGAAAGTGTGTGCTCCACATTTATCCCCCAAAAGCAGGGAATCACATTGGGTATGGTTCCTCGCGCCCTCTGCTCCGGGAAGAATCTTGACCAATCCCCTGTAACTGTTCTGGCTCATGCCGGCAGAAATACCCTTGCTCACAATACGGCTTCTGGTATTCTTACCGATATGGATCATCTTGGTACCGGTATCAGCCTGCTGATAGTTGTTGGTCACAGCCACAGAGTAGAACTCGGAGACTGAGTTATCCCCTTTAAGTATGGTGCTGGGGTATTTCCAGGTAATCGCGGAACCGGTCTCTACCTGAGTCCAGAAGAGTTTACTGTTTTCACCCATGCAGATGCCCCTTTTGGTAACAAAGTTATAGATACCTCCCCTACCCTGTGCATCTCCGGGATACCAGTTCTGGACTGTGGAGTACTTGACCTCGGCATTGTCCATTACCACGATTTCCACAACTGCAGCATGCAACTGATTCTCATCTCTCTGAGGAGCCGTACATCCTTCAAGATAACTTACATACGAACCTTCATCTGCAACTATCAGAGTCCTTTCAAACTGACCTGTTCCCTTGGCATTGATTCGGAAATAGCTAGACAGTTCCATAGGGCACCTCACCCCCTTGGGGATGTAGCAGAAAGAACCGTCTGAAAAGACAGCACTGTTGAGAGCGGAATAGAAGTTATCTCCTACAGGAACCACAGAGGCAAGATACCTTCTCACCAGATCAGGATAATCCCTGACAGCCTCTGAGAAGGAACAGAAGATTATCCCCTTCTCTGCAAGGGTCTCTTTGAAAGTGGTCTTTACTGAGACAGAATCAAAGACGGCATCAACAGCCATACCTGCCAGAGCTGCCCTTTCATGTAGAGGAATCCCCAACTTATCAAAAGTAGCCATCAGTTCAGGGTCAATCTCTTTCTTATCGCTCTTTGACTTTGGTGCAGCCCAATATATAATATCCTGAAAATCAATCTCAGGAATATCCAAATGTCCCCAATCAGGATGCTTCATCGACACCCATTTACGGTAAGCCGAGAGTCTGAATTCCAAAAGCCACTCCGGCTCGTTTTTCTTTTTCGAGATGAGACGGACTATATCCTCATTGAGCCCCTTGGGAATAAATTCCTGCTCCACATCGGTATGGAAACCGTGCTTGTACTCTGCAGAACCGATCTCTATCTCCTTAATAATATCCTTATCTTTACTCATTTCAGAAAAAAAGGTACAATAAACGTAACTTTCATTGATAGATGCAAAAATAATAATTCATAGTATGAGGACAAAAAAAACTATCTTTGTAAAAACAAAAATACGTACAAATGGCAACAGAACTATCAACCATCGGTAAAAATCAGGCTCTTGTGGCTATCTTTGAAGGAAGCGGATTCCGCAATGAGTACCCCTCTACCTTTGAAGTTAACTCAGAAGTCTCTCACATACAGAAACTTTTTATAGAAAATATAGATTTTGACCTGACATATACACCGCTCAGGCATTTGGGATACAAATTGTCTCAGAATGTAATCGGGGAGATAGCCGCAAAAGGGGGTGAGACCATCTCCCTCTCCTTTGCCGTAGCCATCTCCAACCGCTTCGGCTTCGAAGACGTCAGGGATCTTTGGGAGGGTGTTACAGCAGCGGCCAAAGAGTACTCCGTCAGACACTTGGGACTTGACCTGCTTCCCAGTGCAACAGGAATGCTAATATCCATTTCAGGATGCGGCACACATGAAAAAGGAGAGATTGAGAAAAAACAGGTGGCTTCCAACGATCTGATTCTTATTACCGGAGATTTAGGGGCAGCATATATGGGGCTCCATGTACTGGAGAGAGAAAAAATTGCCTTCAATTCTGCCGGAGCGGGAGCACAGGCAAGGCAGCCGGACCTTACATCGTACAAGTATATTCTGGAACAGTATCTGAGTCCACACATTCCTGTAAACTTGAACAGCAGGTTCAAAGAGGCCGGAGTAATCCCGAGCGCGGGCTATTTCATAACCAGAGGACTTGGCTCGACCATTAAGGAACTTTGTCAAGAACACGGTGTGGGAGCGAGAATCTTTCTTGAAAAGATTCCTATTGCCACCAAGACATTTGAAATGGCCCAGGAACTCGATATAGACCCTGTGACATCGGCAATAAACGGAGGTGACGACTACAGATTCCTCTTTGTCGTACCCCTCTCGCAGCACGAGATTTACCGAAAGGATTTTCAGGATTTTGAGATGATCGGATTTATAACCGGAGCCGAAAAAGGATCGGTAATCGTAACCCCTGAAGGGGCTGAACTGGAAATAAAGGCACAAGGATTCTAACAACATCAGATATGAAAAGAGCAAACATCAGACAACTCCTTACAGCAGTACTTCTCCTGCTGACAGGCACCTCCATGGTTACGGCACAGGATAATGCCTATACCAACGACCAGAACGAACAGATAATCAAATCACAGCAAGCATTCAGAGAAAAAAGATTCGGAATCTTCATCCATTGGGGACTATACAGTATGGTGGGCCAGGGTGAATGGGTCATGCAGAACCAGAATATCAGCTACCAAGAATATCCTAAACTTGCACAGGCATTCTATCCTGCCAACTTCGATGCAGCAGAGTGGGTTCGCAGCTTCAAACAGGCCGGAGCAAAATATATCTGTATCACCACCCGTCACCACGATGGCTTCTCGCTCTTCGACACAGATGCATCGGACTACAATATCGTAGATGCAACTCCATTCGGACGAGACATTATCGGTGAATTGGCACAGGAGTGCAGAAAAGAGGGAATCGCCCTTCATTTCTACTACTCTACACTTGATTGGGGAAGGGGCGATTACCCGCGCGGAAGGACAGGTAAGGGAACCGGTAGAGGACCTCAGGAAGATCCAGAGAATTATTTCAACTTCATGAAAACTCAGCTCACTGAACTGCTAACCAAGTATGGAGATGTAGGATGTATCTGGTTTGACGGACATTGGGATCACGATGAAGATACTGTTGATTGGACCAGGGATTCTGTTTACCGCTATTGGCACTACGATGAAATATATCCCCTTATCCACAATCTTCAGAGCGGGTGTCTTATTGGCAACAACCACCACCTCGATCCTTTCGAAGGAGAGAATATCCAGATATTCGAAAGGGATGTTCCCGGACAGAATACCGCCGGATGGCACGAAGGAGGAATCAGTGACCTGCCACTGGAAACCTGCCAGACAATGAACAGATCTTGGGGATATCGTATCACTGACAACAATTACAAGAGCTTCCCCGCTTTGATAAAGTATCTGGTGTCAACAGCCGGAAGAGATGCAAACCTCTTGCTTAATGTAGGCCCTCAGCCTGACGGTTCGCTTCCTGAGGCAGCATTGGAACGCCTGTCCCAGATGGGTCAATGGCTTCAGACAAACGGAGAGACTATATACGGAACCAGAGCAACCCTCGTGAAACCACAGCCATGGGGAGTGGTTACCCATAAGGATAACAAGATGTGGCTCCACATCTTCCCTGATGAACTCGCATCTGCACAGACTGAGGGAAAAATCTACATTCCATACACCACAGATCGCAAAATCAAAAGTGCAAAGGTCTTCTCTTCGTCAGCACCTCTCAAATTCAAGCAATACAAAGAGGGCATATTCGTTTTCCTTCCTGAAGGAGTGGAAACACAGAATATTCCCGACTACATAGTAGAGTTAACATTCAACAAGTAGAGAGAGAGATTATTCAACGAGAGGCTATCGTCCGATTAAACGAGCGATGGTCTCTCTCGCTTTAACATCCCTTGAGGTCACAGGGTCATCAAAGACACCCCTGTCCCAAAGGGTGCTCAAACGGTCTGTTATATGGGAAATATCTGCTCCAGATGTCTTGAGTCTGCCGAGCTTTGATGAGATATGAATCCTGATAACAGGCCATTTGCATTCGCGTACCCAACACTCTTTCATGTATCTGTTGTCACATGAGGAGAGGATAGCGGCGCTTTTTTCCAGCCCGAGAATCCAATAATAGACCTTCTTTACTCTGGTAGAGGAGAACTCAAGAGAGCTGAAATTCGGATAGTAATAGTAAAAAGGGAGTGAGGTGATGGTAACTCTTGGTTTTTTCAGCAGAAGGGCACTCCACCATGGAAATTCTTCACCGAATGAGATTGCTGTATCGAACAGGATATCCTGAATGAGAGAACGCTTCACGATCATTCTCCAGATATAAAAATGTTTGACAGGGTATGCTATCGGCATGACAGGACTCTCTGAAAGATGTTCAAACAGAGAGTCTGTAGTAAATGAGTCTACAGCGTCAAGATTGTAAACCTTGCTGAAGCCCTGTGGACGATAATCGATGGTATCCATCCCCATCTTGTAACGGAGAATCGCCTTGATCCTATATGATGAATCCTTATACCATGTAACCATGTCACTTCCATTCTTGCGTCCCAGTGCCACGGCTATTTCCAATGTCTGCGGGTGAATGAAGTCATCAGAGTCCAAAAAGAGAACGAACTCCCCGGAAGCCTCTTTGACACCTGTGTTACGGGCACTTGATACACCCCCGTTAGGCTTGTCTATTAGCTTAATACGGCTATCACGGCGGGCATATTCCAATATTATCTCCCTGCTGGAATCAGGAGAGCCATCATTTACGCAAATCACCTCCCAGTCCTTAAATGTCTGTTCTATAAGAGCATCGAGCGTTCTGGAGATGAATTTCTCAACTTTATATACAGGTATGATAACCGAAACTGCAGTCCCCATGGAAACTTCTACTTTCTGAAACGTTTGAGAAGTTCTTCAGGATTCTCACTTCCCTTGGTTAGGGATGTTACCTCTTCCAACGGGACTTTGTCCAGATCGAGAAGAACCATCCCATCGACACAATAGTTAAAATCCTTGTCAACATTGAAGGCAAGAAGATTTGCATTGAGTTTCACATACTTCTTGATAAGTGTAGGAATTCTGTAAACGCCATTGCTCAGACGCTGGATGTATTTATCCAGATAATCGATATTGTCACATTTGCCAGCAAATAGAACTTCCGGATTACTTCTGAGAAAATCAAACCGGAATGGAGTCCTGGGGGTAATCTCTCCGAAATAATCTGAGCTGCTGAGCTTATTTAAAGAATATACCAGAGAACTTCGGTAGAACATCGGATACCAGCTGCTTATACTTGCAGGACCAAAAAGGAACTTGCAAGAGTCATAGCGGGTCACAGTATAGAGAAGCCCCTTGATAAGAAGCATCAGAGGAAGAGCCTCCTTCTTATACTCTACACTCAGAAAGGACCTTCCCAATTCGATGGAATAAGGCATCTTCTGAACCATCTTGTCAGAAAACTTGAAAAGAGTATTGGTATAGAACCCGTCTATTCCGTACTTTTCGTATATCTCTTTTCCGATTCCCAGGCGGTAAGCCCCTACAAGTCTGGATGCCTCACTGTCCCAAAGAATCAGATGTTTATAATAATTGTCAAACTTATCTACATCGATACTCTTGCCTGTACCCTCTCCGACTTGTCTGAAAGACTCTTCGCGTTTGCGTCCTATCTCCTGCATAAGAGCAGGGATGGCATCATAGTCAGCCAGCAGACACTCATATTTGGAGACAGTGAAGAGAAGAGATGACCCCCTCTTTAGTTCATCTATCTCCTTTTGAAGCAAAACGTAATCAGGTTCAGGAGGTAGAGGCTTTTCACTCACAGGCTTTGTGATAACAGGCTTGTTAGCATCAGTATTTGCTTCAAGAGCATAGGTCCTGCTTTTGAGGTATGCACTCAATGAGGCAGTATCTCCATACTTTGCCAGCTCTGAAATACCTATTGGCTTCCCGATTTTCATTGTCACGCGTTTGCCTTCCCTTTTGTTCATCTCGTTTATGAGATTGATGGTGCGCAACATGGGATGAATCCTGCCAAGTCTATGGAATATCTTGGAGTTTTCTCCGTCAAAATAGACGGGAACCACCGGAACACCTGCATTCATGACCAATTTCATAATGGACTGGTTCCAATCCTTGTCTTCACAATGACCGACACCTCTGTAGTAGGTAGCAACCTCCCCTGCTGGGAATATGCCAAGACATCCGCCCTCCTGAAGAATGGTATGCGCCCTTTTGATTCCGGTAATGCTGCTGCTCAGGCTCTTGCGATCAGTGAACGGATTCACTGAGAGAAAGTAATCTTTTAAATTAGGTATGTAGCTGAGAAGGAAGTTAGTCAGTATCTTGAAATCAGGTCTGACTCTCGAAATAGTATCATAAAGAGTTATACCATCCCACGCTCCGAAAGGATGGTTGGATACAATAATGAAAGGACCTGTCTTGGGTATGTTTTCAATCTCCTCTTCGTTAATATCCAATGATATGTTGTAGGATTCAATCACCGCCCTTGTAAAGTCTGAACCATAGAATTTTGAGATATGATTGTAGTGAGAATTCATACGGTTTATTCCCATCACTCTCATAGCACTTCTTCCGATAAGAGTTCCTCCCACTCCATTCATCTTGATAACTTTCTTAATGTCGGAGAGATTGACTAAATTTGTGGTTTGGTTACTATTCATATTGGTTATTGACAAGCGGTGCAAATATAATGCTTATTTTTTATATATGGAATTACTTGACAAACTGAAGATGCTTCCCCATACTCCCGGAGTATACAGATTCATCGACAAAGATGGCACAATAATCTACGTCGGAAAGGCTAAGGATCTGAAAAACAGAGTGTCACAATATTTTCAAACAGATAGGGGGAAAAACAGAAAAACGCTTCTTATGGTGAGCCACATTGCAGATATTGTCCACACCGTGGTTGACACCGAAGAGGATGCCCTGTTGTTGGAAAACAACCTTATAAAGAAATTCCAGCCCAAATACAACATCCTGCTCAAAGATGGAAAGAGCTACCCATGGATAGCCATTACCAACGAACCTTTTCCAAGGGTAATGATGACAAGAAACTTCAAAAGGGACGGAAGCAGATACTTCGGTCCCTACAGCTCCTCTGCTCATGCCAGAAACCTGCTTGAACTGGTAAACAGACTCTACAGACTCAGAAACTGCCACCTCGCCCTTACACCTGAATCTGTCGCTGCTGGCAAACATAAGGTATGTCTGAACTACCACATCAACCGCTGCAGCGCACCCTGTGAAGGACACATCTCAGCAGATGAATATCTGGAGCAGATAGCTGCTGTAACCGAGATACTTAAAGGCAATTCCAGATCACTTATAAGATCCTTCGAAAAGAGGATGAAGGATCTGGCCTCAGAACTTCGCTTCGAGGAGGCACAGGCCTGCAAAGAGAAGATGGAACTGCTCGAAAGCCACTACTCCCGTTCACTTATTGTCAATGCGGGCAATATCAATCTGGATGTTTGCTCAATAATATGCGAAGCCAATGAGGCCTTCGGTAATTTTCTCAGAATCACCAACGGATGTGTTACACAATCCATATCGATGGAGATTAAAGTTCGCATAGATGAGGACATGACCTCCATCCTTGAAAGTTTCCTCTCATGTATCTACGAAAAACTCAGGCAGTATGAACAGAAAACCGGCTTTCAGGAGCTGATAGTCCCCTTCCTTCCTGAATATGAACTCTCCATACCAGGACTCAGGCTCTCTCTTCCATCCAAAGGAGACAGGAGCGCCCTTATGGAACTGAGCAGGAAGAACGCGGCAGCGCTCAAATTCGAAAAGCTCAAGCATCAGCAGATCAGCAATCCGCAGGAACATACTGCAAGAGTCCTTGAAAACCTGCGCAAGGATCTGATGATGGAGGAACTGCCACAACACATAGAGTGTTTCGACAACTCTAATATACAAGGATCCAACCCTGTGGCATCATGCGTGGTATTCAAGGATGCCGTCCCCTCTAAAAAAGATTACCGCCACTTCAATATCAAGACCGTCATAGGAGCAAACGACTTCGCATCCATGAAGGAGGTCGTGAACAGACGGTACTCCAGAATGATTGCCGAGGGAGAATCCCTTCCCCAACTCATAGTGATAGATGGTGGAAAGGGACAGGTCGGAGCTGCTGTCGAAGCACTCGAAGAGTTAGGTATTTACAACGATGTCAAACTCATCGGACTGGCGAAACGTCTTGAAGAGATAATCGTGCCAGGGGACCCCTATCCCCTCTTTCTGGACAAGAACTCCACCTCTCTGAAGGTAATAATGCACATTAGGGACGAGGCACACAGATTCGGGATCACACACCACAGAAACAGAAGAAGCAAAGCCCAAATCAAAAGTGAACTGGACAATATTCCAGGAGTCGGCAAGACAAGCCGCGATAAACTGGCAACCCGATACGGAACAATATCCAATATCAAGAAACGCCCCTATAGAGAGATTGTCAACACCATCGGCAAACGCAGTGCCAATGCACTCTTCGATTACTTCGGGCTGGACAAAGGAGACTAAAAGGAGAGGTTGAAAAGGATGTTGAAGTGGTCTCTCTTCTGTCCTTCCAAAGGAGAGGTACGGGAATACCTGACTCCTGCACAGAAAGGGAAGCCAAACCTCAGGAGATGAAAGTTCACCAGCAGATCGCATCCGTAAGAGAGATACTCCTGACTCTTCATGGAGAATGAGTTGAAATCCTTTGCATAGTCGCAGAAGGGTATCACCTGCAATCGTTGCAGATAGAGAACAGGACCCAATGATACATCACCCAGCCATATTGGAAAGGCATAGTCAGCTGTAACCTTAAAATAGGTATCGGTAGGGAGGAACTGTGATCCGAACCCACGCGGAAGCGATGCGTAAGAGCCCAGTCTGTAATTCTTGCCGGATGAGAACTGCTGCTGGAAAGTACCTGTAAGCTTGATGCCATGCGTATGCATGAAGCCTGGAAGATAGAGATAAGCATCGGCATAAGCGATCTCTCCGAAGTTCTCTCCACAATCCAGAGCCGTCCCTCCGAAGAGTTTGAAACCGAATCCCCATCTTGGGAAGATTTGGGATTTCGCAGTAGGAATCACCTGTCCGTACTGCAGACCTATTCTCAAGTCATTCCTAAATATATAACCATCAGAGGCATACGAGAAGAATTTGTCATTAGAGAAGGCATACCTTATCTGTGGAACAAATGTCCTGTACCAACCTAAAGAATTCACCCGCAGCGGATAATAGAGATTTACACTGAGTATTGTAAGTGGAGTCATATCCCCAGTCTTGTCTATCCTCAGATTAGCTCCTTTGGGGGTGTGGAAAACCTTGTATGAATATCTGTTTCTGTCATTAATATCAAAAGAGGCCTCAAGTTCCATATCCCAGAAAAGTTTCGCATTGACAGAGGCATGACCGGAATGAAAGCCGCTCTCCCAGTTCCAGCAATATCCAAGTTTAGTAACCACCGTTCCATGACTGTTCTGTGACAGGAGCATCACTCCGGGCATGGCGACCTTATGAAGTTTATCAAAAGACAATGTATTGAGCACACTCATGTCCAGATAGATAGGGTACCATGAATGGAATCTCCAGGCATGAAGGAACTTGCTATAGTACTTCGATTTGTACTCAACCGTATCCACCACAGGCTGAATATCTTTCGTATTTTGCCTATACTGCTCGGTAACCACACTTGCCAGAGGGTGGATATAGGGTTTGGTAAAATCCATCTGCCTGTCAGTCATCGCCTCTCTTTCCAATGTACATAGATGGTATCCCTTCAGATCATATTCGCTAAGAAGCAGGTTTCCTTCGCCCGTGTAGAAGGGATAGTCGGAACCGAACTTGGAATTGGTTACTCTTACAAGGCTATCAGATTCAGGATAGTAATTGTAGATATTCAGAACTCCGTCAAGGTCACTCGTAAAGTAAAGGAAATCATC
>CALZHC010000034.1 GCA_945787505.1 uncultured Alistipes sp. | reverse complement strand
ATCCAAGTCCGAACGTATTGACAAAGAGCAGATCGAATGCTGCCGCAACCTTAGGAACATAAGGGACGATTCCCCACAAAATCACTGCAATTACAGCAAAGGAGATCAGTAGTGTCCATATGGTTCCCATTAATGTAGCCTTAGGAGTTCTTCTATAATAATAAATCAGTGCGATAGGGGGAATTACCAGGAGTGAGAGCAGATGTACTCCAATGGTGAGTCCCATGAGAAATGCTATGAAGACAAGCCATCTGTCTGCATATTCCTCATCTGCAACCTCCTCCCACTTGAGGATTGCCCAGAATGAGATGGCCGTCAGAAGAGAGGACATTGCATATACCTCGGCTTCAACTGCCGAAAACCAGAAAGTATCAGACCAGCAGTATGCAAGTGATCCCACTACTGAAGCACCTATCAGTGCAATGGCATTGCCGGTAGAATAGGGATCCCTGTTACCCTTTTCGAGAATCCTCCTTCCCAAATGGACTATTGTCAAGTAAAGGAAAAATATCGTAAAGGCTGAACATAGGGCACTGCCAACGTTAACCGCCACAGCGGCTTTTTCAGCGGGCACAAACATTGTGAGGAACCTTGAAATAATCTGGAATACAGGGTTTCCAGGGGCGTGTCCTACTTCCAGTTTATAAGATGAAGCTATGAATTCACCGCAGTCCCAGAAACTGACCGTCGGTTCCATTGTCATCAGATACGTTGCAACTGCCACGAGCAACACTACAACAGAGGCTATTCTATTGTAAATTCTAAATAGTTTCTGATTCATTTATCTATCCTAATTATTATACAAATTGCAAATATACTAATTATCGTATAACTTTGCACCTAAAAGGAAACAGATATGGGACTAGTTTACTCCACGAATAAGAATATCATGCTCAATGAAGAGGAGACTCCTTGTATTGAGACACTTGCTCCACATAATCAGAAACTTGTCGTCTCCATAGACAGAAGAAACAGAGGTGGAAAACAGGTTACTCTGATAAAGGGTTTTATAGGCTCCGAAAAAGACCTTGAAGATCTTGCTAGAACCATCAAAGGCAAATGCGGGGTTGGAGGCAGTGCCAAAGATGGCGAAATTATAATTCAGGGTGATTTCAGGGAGAAGGTGGTCAGCCTGCTTTCTGCTATGGGATACAAAGTGAAAAGGGGTAACTAAAATGCCTGTAATAGAAGATCTCTGGAGAGGCTCGACACTCACCATATACGACCTTGCAGACGCTTCCGACACTCTCTTCAGAGGCGGAAATATCTTTGCATTCATCCTTCTGTTAATCATAATTGTCTCCATTTTCACCGGTGGAAGGCTGATGAGGTTCCTCGGGGAACTCTTTTCAATGTCAGTCACACCACACAAAGAGCACATATTCGTAACTTCATTCAAAGCAGCACTGAAGATGTTCATACTCTTTGCGGCCTCTGTTCCAGTTGCGGCATATCTGATCTTTGCACTGGGTTTTATCAAGTGGGGATACCCATCCATTCTGATAATCCTCTCCTGTGCACTGGCAGTGAGAATCATTCTCAACAAGATTATATGCACGACTGCCGGCGTACCTCTCATGTCAAGGAATCTCAACTCTCTCGTCTACTCAACAATAATTTTTATTACAATAATATCATTTTTCGGCTTTACATTGTATATTCTCATCCCTCCTGAATACTCTTCGTTAGTGAAATCGGCACTGATTTGGTGCGTTATTTCAATAGAATTTTTATATATCTACGGAGAAATCAGGATATTTTTTTCAAACAAGACACCTCTTTTTTATTCGTTTTTGTATCTTTGCACCCTCGAACTTTTACCAAGTTTGATAATATACCGCATATTGTAAACTCGTAATTGTATGACTATTAAGAACATTTTAGTATCACAACCTGAACCGGGCAATATTGTTTCCCCATTTTCAGAAATTACCACCAAATATGGAGTCAATATCGACTATTTTCCTTTCTTCAAGATACAGACTCTAACGGCCAAAGAGTTCAGGACCCAGAGAATCAATCTTGCAGAGTACACTGCCATAGTCTTTTCTGCCAAGTCAACAATTGACGCTTACTTCTCACTTTGCGAAGAACTGAGAATACAAGTTCCGGAAACAATGAAATATTTCTGTACCACAGAATCCATTGCCCTATACCTACAGAAACATATCATCTACAGAAAGAGAAAGATCTTTTTCGGAAATGGTACGGTTCAGTCTATTATCGGAACCATAACTGCAAAACACAAAGGGGAGAATTTCCTCATTACCTGTACCGACAATCTCAGGCCCGAAGTATCTGCCGCTTTCTCGGCTGCAAATCTCAAGAACAATTCAGCAATCCTCAACAAGGGGGTTAGTTCGGATCTTAAACAAATAGACCTCTCCAACTACCAGATGGTAGTATTCTACAGCCCCTCCGATGTCAAGTCTCTTCTTGAGAACTACCCCGACTTCGCTCAGGGAGATCTGAAATTCGCTGCATACGGGTCAGGAACACAGAAAGCCCTCACAGATGCCGGAATCAGCATTGAGGTAATGGCGCCCACTCCTCAAGCACCCTCTGTAGCAAAGGCCGTTATGCTACATCTTGATTCTATTCAATAATGAAAGTTAAAAGTGCTATACTGACACTCCTGGCACTGTGTCTTTTAATCATAGGGTGCAATCCGGTAAGCCCCTCGTATAACCGCGAGAATATCAAGGGAGGCTGGATCGTCAATGCTACCGACGGAAATCCACTTCCTATAGAACAATGGAGTGTGATGAAATTCAACGATGACTATACCATTACCGTGGAGAGTATCGTTGATACCTCGGGGGTAGATCCCCAATGGGGAACCAACACGCTGTCTTACAGTGTCTATTGCTGCGACATGAACATATTCGGAAACATTGCCGGAATATGGGGGTTCAATTCAAAAACTCCTATCGACATAAAGCTCGAATATGCGCTCTCCACAGATACTCTTACCACCTTGGCCATTACATCAGCTAAGGTGAGGGACAAGGATATCACCCCTTCAATATCAGATTTCACACTTAGAAAACTGCCTGCAAAATATGATGCAAGCGATTCATTATACGGAATCTGGCAGATAGGAGAGTATCGTATGCAGTTCAAACCATCCGGAGAACTCGTTTTATACACCAAAACCGGTGGCAACCAATGGGAACAGATGGGAAGTGACGATAGCTACCGCAAATATGGTTCGTTTCTGGTTATAACCACCACGGATAACCCTGCATTTGGGAAAAAGGGCGCTACCGTATCCAAAATGACAGTAATCACAATCCTTTCACCCTCAAGGGGTATCATGGAATTTAAAGACGACAGCTCAAACCACACTCTCACATTCATATCTCCCAACTGATGAAAGCACTGATAGAACAGATACATGCAAAAGGAACCAAGAGTGTCTCCTTTCCGCTGAGGGTCTACTCTCTCCAATACAACGGACCACAGCCGAGGATTCCCATATCCGTTCCCAAGAAACTGTTCAAGAGAGCTGTAAAGAGGAATCTCATAAGAAGGAGAATCAGAGAAGCCTTCCGTCAGCTCACAAAGGAACATCCAGAATGGAGAAAAGACAAAGCCTTTCTGATAGTCTACATCTCGAAAGATATTTCTGATTATGAAACCATCAAAAGTGCGCTTGAAGCAGTCCTTGAAAAATAGTCTGAATTTTCCGTTTATCGTCATGATACGGTTTTATCAAGTATGCATCTCCCCTTATAAACCTGCAAGTTGCAGATTTACACCGACTTGTTCTGCCTATGCCTTGGAGGCTTTTAGAAAGTATGGTCCCATAAAAGGTTTTTGGCTCGCTGCAAAAAGAATATTAAGGTGCCACCCATGGGGAGGGAGCGGATGGGACCCTGTTCCGTAATTTTTTGTGTAAAAAACTAATCTAAACTTTTTGGAATAATACAACGATTTTATATATTTGCGGAAATTAAAAAACAGATACTTAAATGAAGAAGAATATTTTACTGACGCTTGCTTTTTCATTGATCCTGATTTCATCTTGTGCAACACCCAATATTGCATACTTTCAGGGTGTGGAAATAGGACAGACAACATCAATCGACAATGAAAATGAAATCAGATTTTTACCCGAAGACCAGTTGTCAATACTTGTAAACAGTAAGAGTCCTGAAATAGTGGCATCACTCAACCTACCCATCATGTCTCGACAGATTGGTAGCGGCAATTCTTCTGCGACAAGTCAGGGTTTGTCCGGTTATGTCGTTAATAAAAACGGCATGATTGACTTCCCTGTTTTAGGGGAAATCAAGATAGAGGGATTGACCAGATGCGAAGTTGAAGATTTCATAAAGAACGAGCTAATCTCACGTGAAATCGTCAAGGACCCTACTGTGACAGTCGGATATATGAATCTCTATGTATCTGTTTTGGGAGAAGTCAGATCTCCGGGAAGGTATAAAATAGACAAGGACAAAATTACCATTCTCGAAGCGCTCAGCCTTGCAGGTGACTTAACTGTCTATGGCAAACGTG
This sequence comes from uncultured Alistipes sp., assembly GCA_945787505.1. GTDB lineage: Bacteria > Bacteroidota > Bacteroidia > Bacteroidales > UBA932 > Coprenecus. The sequence goes on along the minus strand of CALZHC010000034.1, from coordinate 11,995 downwards.
ACAGAGTCCTCGTCCAAAGAGAGGTAAATGGACAGAGAACACTCTATGCCATAAACCTCAATGACGGACCGAGTGTCTATAAGTCACCGGTATACTATCTGCAACAAAATGACCTGATTTACGTAGAACCCAACGACAAGCGGGCCGGTGAGGCCACTGTGAACGGAAACACCATACGTTCAGCCTCATTCTGGATTTCTGTCACTTCAATGCTCACGTCAGTAACCACCATGATAGTTTCACTAACAAGATAACTTAGTAGTATGGAAAACAATACAATCAATACCCCCAACACTGAACATAACAGCGAGGAGTTATTCAGCATCAAGGATATTATCTTCGTTTGCCTTGCGAATTGGAAATGGTTCCTCATATCACTGGTCGCATGTCTAAGCATTTCTGTATTATATGTACTTAGAACACAGCCAACATACACCAGAACCGCCTCGATAATGATAAAAGATGACAAGAAAGGGCAGTCATTCGGTTCGGAGATGAGCACCTTTTCCGACATGGGCCTTTTCAAGTCAGGTTCTAACGTACACAATGAACTTCTGGCCATCCAGTCTCCATCAATCATGACAGAGGTGGTAAAACGTCTCAAGCTTGATGTTTCGTATATGGTTCCAGGAAAGTTCCATAAACAGGTCGCTTACGGCAGTTCACAGCCGGTTATTGTCACATTCGAGACAATAAAGGAGAATGAAACAGCTTCGTTCACAATCGAGCTGAACCCTGATATGACATTCCGCCTTACAGATTTCAAGTTCAGAGGAGTGGAATTTGAGGAGATGCCTATTGAGGGAATTTTGGGAAAGAATATCGAAACACCTGTCGGTAACATAAGAATCGATGCATTCCATCTTAAACCGCTGGATGAAGTGATGAAGATATATGTAACCAAATCTACACTCTATTCTGCTGTAAATTCCTATAGGGCAAATCTGACTGTGGCTCTGAGCAGCAAAGAGGCAACTGTACTTGACTTCACATGCAAGGACAAGTCAATCCAGCGCGCTGAAGATATCATCAATACGGTAATCGCCGTATACAACGAGAACTGGGTAAAGGACAAGAACCAGATTGCCATCAGTTCTGCAATGTTCATCAACGACAGATTGAAGGTTATCGAACAGGAACTTGGTGTGGTAGATGAAAATATATCGTCATTCAAAAAAGACAACCTCCTGCCTGATATCACTGCGGCATCCAACATGTACTTCCAGAAGAGTGACCAGATCACATCTCAGATTCTGATGCTCAATAACCAGCTCTACATGGCCGAGTACATTCAGGAGTACATGAAGAAGGAGACTAACAAAATGCAGCTGCTGCCTGCAAACTCAGGTATAGAGAACTCAAATATCGAGAATCTCATTGGACAGTACAACAACATGCTCCTCAAGAGGAACAGCCTAGTCTCAAACAGTAGTGAAAAGAACCCTTTGGTAGTGGATCTGGATATCCAGCTGGCATCTGTAAGGTCAGCAATAGATATCTCTATAGAGAACCACATTCTTACACTCAATACCCAAATCGCAAGTATACAACAAGCTGAAAGCCAGACAACAGAAAAACTGGCTGCCAGTCCTACCCAGGCAAAGTACCTTCTATCCGTTGAGAGACAGCAGAAAGTTAAGGAGTCCCTCTATATATTCCTCCTTCAGAAAAGAGAAGAGAACGAGTTGTCCAAGGCATTCACCGCTTACAACACCCGTATCATTACCCCGCCCACCGGAAGCATGGCTCCAACAGCACCTGTAACCAAGAAAATCTATCTCATAGCCTTTGCATTGGGACTTTTCATTCCTCTTGGTGTGATAGTGCTTATTGAGACAATGAATACAAAGGTTAGGGGCAAGAAAGACATTGATAACCTCTCCATCCCTTTCTTGGGTGAAATACCTTACTACGGAAAGAAAAAGAAATTCGAAACCTTGAGACGGTTCATTAGAAGAGGTTCACGAAAAGGAGAGATCAGACCTATTGTAGTCAAGGAGGGCAAAAGGGATGTCATCAACGAGGCCTTCAGGGTGCTTCGTACGAATATCGAATTTGTAACTGAGAAAAACGAATCCACAGAGGTTATTTCGCTGACATCATTCAACCCCGGCTCAGGAAAATCATTCATCTCTGCTAACCTTGCTATCTCTATGGCCATTAAGAATAAGAAAGTCCTTCTTATAGACGGAGACCTAAGAAGAGCTGCAGTATCTGAACTGGTAGATTCTCCCAATGTTGGCATTGCAAACTACCTCGCCGGCAAGACAGATAACATCAATGACATCATAGTAAAGGATGTGCTGCATAAAGGTATGGATATCATACCTGTAGGTATTATACCTCCCAACCCTACAGAGCTTCTTTTGGATAAAAGGCTCAATACTCTCATAGATGAGTGCAAGAGAAGGTACGATTACATATTCATCGACTGCGCACCTATTGAGATTGTTGCAGATACACAAATTATCAACAGAGTGACAGACAGAATGATATTTGTGCTCCGGGCAGGTCTTCTCGACAGGTCTATGCTGCCTGAATATCAGAAACTCTTTAACGAGAACAAGTATAACAATATAAGTTCTATCCTCAACGGTACCTCAGGCGCCAAAGGACGTTATGGTTATAAATATGGTTACAAGTATGGTTACGGATATGGCTACGGCTATAGTTACAGCTACGGCCACGGGGGGGGCAAAAAGTAAAAAGCCATTGGAGATAGAGTAAAAATTATGCTATTCTTTAAGAAAAAAAAGAGCTTACAGAGACGTGGAGTGCTGATCGGGATGACCGATTGGCACTCTCATATATTACCCAGTGTCGATGACGGAATACAGAGCATGAAAGAGTCTTTGGCCACATTGGATTTCTACGGTCAAATCGGGATCAAAGAGGTTTGGCTGACTCCACATATCATGGAAGACATACCCAATACACCGGAGCATCTCCATTCAGTATTTGAAGAACTTTGCAGCCTATATAAAGGCGATATAAAGCTCAATCTGGCAGCGGAGAATATGTTGGATAATCTCTTTTATGAAAACCTTAAAAAAGGCAATTTAATGACTATTGGGCCGCAGAGAGACCACCTGCTCATCGAAACGAGCTACTTCAATCCTCCTATGAGTATGGAGAATACCTTGAAAGCTATAATGTCAGAGGGAATATATCCAGTTCTCGCCCATCCGGAACGTTACTTTTACATGACAGATAAGGATTACAGAAAATATAAGGATATGGGGGTCAAGTTCCAGTTGAATCTCCCGTCCTTGACAGGAAGTTATGGCTCTGAAGTCAGAAAGAAGGCAGAATACCTTCAGAAAAACGGCTATTATGACTATTCAGGTACAGATCTCCACAGCCTGGAATATTTTAAAAAAGTAATTGAAAAGAGTTTCTAATAGAAATTTTTTCATATATTTGCAACCGCAAATCGGGGTGTGGCGCAGTTGGCTAGCGCACCTGCTTTGGGAGCAGGGGGTCCTCCGTTCGAGTCGGAGTACCCCGACCATAAAAAGAATACGCCGGAATCTTTCCGGCGTATTTCATTTTAAAAGGTTTGCCATCAGGCAAGATGTGTGCAAATCCGCCTAAACATTTTTATAGCCTCCGAAGCTCTTCATGAACTGAACCCTCTCATACATGGCCGGATCCTTTATACATGAGTAGTTAAGTATTCCTCTCATCTGTTCGATTGTAGAGAAGTTGCGTTCATCCATGAACTTGGCAAGTTCTTCGTTTATAAGTGTTATACGGTCAATTCCGTTTTTGTAGATTGTCGAACAGATCTCTACTGCTTTTGCTCCGGCCAGTATAGTCTTTATCGCCGCATCAGGAGTGTGAATACCTGTTGTGGTGGCAATGTCAATAGAACTGACACTGGATGATATGATAGCAGTCCAACGCAAATTGTGAATATACTCGTACTCATGCGAGAGCGGTGATGAAGGAATCAGCGAGAGAGAATCCAAATCTATATCCGGGGTAAAGAAGCGATTGAAAATCACAACACCTTTTGCCCCGAATGAATAGAGCTTATTGATGAAGTTTGTTATCGATGTGAAGTTCTGTCCAATTTTAACTGATATCGGTATGGTTACACTCTTGACTATCTCTCTGACGACATCCAGGTATCTTCTTTCAATAATCTCAGGAGATAAGTTCTTGTCAATGGGTATTTCGTAGAGATTCACTTCAATGGCATCTGCGCCGGCTTTCTGCATCTCTTTTGCAAATTCCACCCATGTCCCCGGTGTATAGCAGTTAATGCTTGCTATCACAGGAATAGAGAGGGTGGATTTAAGCCTTGTAATATTGGCACAATATTGAGCTATGGAGTTATGACGAATATAGGAGTGCATATAGTCGTCCATCTCTGTGTGATCGCTTCCGGATGCACTGAGATATTCAACTTCATTTCGGATCTGCTCCTCGAAAAAAGATTTAACGACGACAGCTCCTGCACCAGCTTTTTCCATCAAAGCCACTTTTTCCTGATCTGCGGTAAGACCGCAACTGCTGACTATCACAGGACTCTTCAGGTTCAGTCCTGTCCATTTGGTTGATAAATCTGCCATAACTCCTCAATATTAAAGGTTAGTCTATCTTATGAAGCTTGCGGAATACGTTCTTGTAATCGACTCTCTCTGAGATGTAATCTCTGAGACTGTCGATACTTATACGATTCTGCTGCATAGTATCCCTGTCTCTTATAGTCACACAATTATCTGCAAGTGTGTCGTGGTCGATGGTTATACAATAGGGAGTTCCTATTGCATCCTGACGACGGTATCTCTTGCCTATGCTGTCCTTTTCATCATATTGACAATTGAAGTCAAACTTGAGATCGTCCATGATCCTGCGTGCAACTTCAGGAAGTCCGTCTTTTTTTACCAATGGCAACACTGCAAGTTTGACAGGGGCAAGTACCGGTGGTATTCTCAGTACTACTCTCTCTTCCCCATTTTCAAGCTTTTCTTCAGTATATGCTGAAGAGAGTACAGCAAGAAACATTCTGTCCAGACCAATGGATGTCTCTATTACGTACGGTGTGTAACTTTCATTTGTTTCCGGATCGAAATACTGTATCTTTCTTCCAGAGAACTTCTGATGCTGGCCAAGGTCAAAATCGGTACGTGAGTGAATACCTTCAAGTTCTTTGAATCCGAAGGGGAATTCGAATTCGATATCAACTGCCGCATTTGCATAGTGAGCTAGCTTGTCGTGGTCGTGGAAACGGTACTTTTCATCACCAAGTCCGAGTGCCTTGTGCCACTGGATCCTGTTTTCCTTCCATTTTGCAAACCACTCAAGCTCCTGACCCGGTCTTACGAAGAACTGCATCTCCATCTGCTCGAACTCTCTCATTCTGAATATGAACTGACGAGCGACTATCTCGTTTCTGAAAGCCTTTCCTATCTGGGCTATTCCGAAAGGAATCTTCATCCTGCCTGTCTTCTGTACATTGAGGAAATTCACGAAGATACCCTGAGCGGTTTCAGGTCTGAGATAGATGACGCCGGATTCGTCTGATATGTTTCCGAGCTGGGTGCTGAACATTAGGTTGAACTGACGAACATCCGTCCAGTTTTTGGTTCCAGAGATGGGACAAGCTATTTCGCAGTCAATGATTATCTGGCGCAATTCCGCAAGATCATTGTTATTGAGGGCCGCTGCCATCCTTGCACGTACCTGCTCCATTTTCGCAACATTGCGCAGTACGTTGGGATTGGTGGCACGGAACTGTTCTTCATTGAAACTGTCACCGAATTTCTTTTTGCCCTTCTCTATATCCTTGTTGATCTTCTCTTCAATCTTGGCTATATAATCTTCGATGAGAACATCGGCACGGTATCTCTTTTTGGAGTCCTTGTTGTCAATAAGAGGGTCATTGAATGCTCCCACATGTCCGGATGCCTGCCAGATTTTAGGGTGCATGAAAATGGCTGAATCTATTCCTACAATATTTTCGTTAAGACGCACCATTGCATCCCACCAGTATTTCTTGATATTGTTCTTGAGTTCCACCCCAAGCTGTCCATAATCGTATACTGCACTAAGACCATCATAAATTTCGCTTGATTGGAATACAAAACCATACTCTTTTGCATGGGATGTCAACTGTTTGAATACTTCTTCCTGTGTCATTTCATAAAAGATTTATAAGATGCAAATTTATAAAAAATTCAACTATGTTGTCGTTTTATATATCTTTGCCAATCGTTGATTATGGAAAAAATTGTAATAGCCACAGACAAATTCAAGGGCAATCTTACCTCTTCGGAGGTTGCAGATGCCATCAGAAACGGTATATTGAAGGGCTGTCTCGACTTGGGACTAAACATTCAAGAAGTCAAACAGTTTATCTCTATATTGCCTCTTGCAGATGGAGGGGATGGCAGCCTATGCGCAGTGAGCAATATCTTCACCGATGGAGGTACTCCATTCAGAACTACTTTCATTGAGAGTGTTAACCATTTAGGAGCGCCTGTACAGGTGCCGGTACTGCTATATAACAATGACACAGCTGCATTTGTGGAGATGGCATCAGTATGTGGCCTGCAAATGATTCCCAAAAAACAAAGAGCGCTGGGACGCTCCACTACATATGGACTGGGAGTGGTTATAAATTCCTTAATAGAGGAACAAGGTATAAGGGATATAACCATTGCCATAGGAGGCAGCGGAACCAATGACGGAGGGTATGGAATGCTGGCTGCACTGGGTTATTCTTTCACCAACGGAAAGTCTGCGACTATTCCTGATGTAGCATCATTCCTCAAGGGAATAACAGCCATCAGCGATAAATATCTCCCTGGGGTGACTCCACATCTTAAAGAGACAAAAATCAAAATAGTATGCGATGTGAAGAATCCTTTAACAGGAGAATACGGGGCTTCACTTATGTTCGCACATCAGAAACTTGGCCCACAAGAGAGCCCATTATTGATTGAAGAACTTGAGAATGGAATGAAAAACTGGGCAAAGGTTGTTACCGATTTCGTAAATGATAATTCTCTAACAGCAGCTGCCGGAAGCGGAGCCGCAGGTGGAGTGGGTTTTGCATTCCTCTCTCTCCTGAATGCTCAGATGATTCCGGGATGGAAGTATTTCGCCTGGCTCAGTGGTCTTGAAGAGAAGATCAAGGAGAGTGAAATTGTCTTTACAGGAGAGGGAAAATTTGATCGTCAGTCATTGTTAGGAAAACTTCCTTCCGGGGTACTAGATCTTTCCCGCAAATATGGGAAAAAGTGTATCCTTGTAACAGGCAAGATTGAGATGGACAAGGAAGATCTGGACAGGTGCGGCTTTGAGGAGATTATTGAGGTCAATAGCAAAGCTACCTGCACGAACGATGCCTTCACAAAGACCAGAGAAATCATCGTAAAATACATATCTAACTACATATCAAGGTATTATAAGCTCACCATGAAGTAGTTCTTCCATTTCGGAAATCAATTTCATTGCGTACTCCCTCTCTCTTATCTGGGGGTGAGGTATTGTCAGCTCGGGGGTATTGATTACCACATCTGCGAAAAGGACAATATCAATGTCGATTATCCTTGAACAGTAAACCCTATTTCCTGCGGCATCGTATTGAGCCAGATGTTCAGCCCTGCCCATCTTTTGCTCTACCCACTTGCAGACGGAGAGCATCTGTTCAGGAGTAACAGTTGTCAGGAAAGAGATAGCCTGGTTAAGGAACAATCTCTGACTCTCAAAGCCCCATGCCTTGCTTTCGATTATCTGGGTTTCAGTGATATCTGAGAAAAGATAAGAAGCCAACTCTGTAATAATAAGTGATTTAGCAATATTAATATTAGCTTCCCTATCACCCAGATCAGAGCCCAGGATGAGAGTCACCCTACTGATTTTTCCTTTTATCATTGCGCAGTTTATAAAAGTCCCAACTCCAAGAGCGCAGCATCACTCATGCGTGATTTGTCCCATTCAGGTTCAAATGTCAGCTCAATAGCTGCACCTGTGACTCCGGGAACATCACATACTGCATGATGAACCTCCTCCACCAGATTATCTGCCATAGGGCAATTTGGAGCAGTTAGTGTCATCTTTATGAATACCTTCTGATCTTCATCAATCCTTATTTCATAAATAAGGCCCAGATCATAAACATTAACAGGAATCTCAGGGTCATATACCTGTCTGAGAGCCCTCACTATATTACGGTTGAGTGTCTTCTTGTCCATAATTTTATAAATGTTTGGAAGCTTCGGTTCTTATCTGTTCAATCATAGATAGCAAACCGTTGGTTCTGGTTGGTGTCAGATTTTCCTTCAGACCTATCCTGTCTATAAAGCTCAGGTCTGACGAGAGTATTTCAGACGGAGTCCTTCCGTTGTAAACTTTGATTAGGAGAGATATTATTCCCTTTGTGATGATAGCATCACTGTCAGCTGTAAAGAAGAGTTTGCCATCTTCGAATGATGTGTGCACCCAAACTCGCGACTGACATCCTTTGATAAGATTACTGTCTATCTTTTCGCTTGAATCAATAATCGGAAGAGATTTTCCAAGTTCTATGATATACTCATACTTGTCCATCCACTCTTCGAAAGCGGAAAAATCATTTACTATCTCCTCTTGAACTTCTTGTATTGACATTTTATATTATTGTTTTATAATTACTTACACACTTTCTATTTAAGCATTGATATAACTTTTCCGAGCGATTTTATAAATCTCTCACACTCCTCCAATGTATTATAGGGAGCAGGAGATATTCTCACTACACCATTATAGCCATATTTTTCAATGAGTGGTTCAGAACAGAGAAGTCCCGATCTTAATGCAAAACCCATCTGATCCATGAGAGTCGCAATGTCACTATGGTGAACTCCATCCACTACGAAAGAGAAAAGAAGCGTTCTCGCAGGACTATCTCCCAACACCCTCAAACCATCTATTCTGCGAAGCTCTTCTTCAAGATATGCAATAAGTCTCTTTTCATTCTCAATCATCTCTGACGAGCGCAACTTTTTCATGAATTCTATAGCTGGAAGCAGTGTCGCCTGACCTATAAAGTTAGGAGTTCCTGCTTCAAATTTCAATGGAGGTACATTATATGTGGTACCACTATACGTAACAGTATCGACCATATCACCGCCACCCATCCATGGAGGAAGCTCTTCCAAAAAATGAAGTTTTCCATAGAGAACACCGGTTCCGGTAGCTGCATACATCTTATGTCCGGAAAAAGAGTAGAAATCACAATCAAGTGCACGGACATCTACTTTGGAATGGACTATACCCTGAGCACCATCAATATGTACAGGTACTCCATACGAATGCGCCTTCTTTATAAGTTCTTCCACCGGATTTACAATTCCGAGCACATTTGATATATGAGCTGCAGAAATAATCTTCACTCTCGAAGATGCAAGCAGCCCATCCAGAATACTTAGATCCCACTCTCCATTCTCTTTAATCGGTATATACTCCAATCTGGCACCTCTGCTTTTGCAAACCATCTGCCATGGGACCATATTGGAATGGTGTTCTGCCTGAGTGATAAGTACAATATCCCCCTGCCCTATCTTTGCTTGAGAAAATATATTGGCAAGAAGATTTATAGAGGCAGTGGTCCCAGAGGTAAATATAATCTCCCTCTCTGATGATGCGTTTATAAAATCCCTGACTGCCACCCTTGCAGCTTCATAATGTTCCGTAGCATTCGCACTCAGACAATGAACCGCACGATGTACATTTGCATTTGCATAGCGCTGCCATTCATCAAGCTTCCTAAGAAGTGAATCAGGTCTCTGGGATGTAGCTGCATTATCAAAATAGACTACACTCCTGCCATTACATCCCTGAGATATGTAGGAAAACTCTGAACGAATCTGTTCTATTAATTTCATATTCTTTGATTATGGTGCAAAAGTAACTATTTTTGGGGGAAAATAATAAATATGTACGACTATATAAAAGGAACAATAGAAGAACTCTCTCCGGCAGAAATGGTAGTAGAGTGCTCAGGTATAGGTTACAGAATTGCAATCTCGCTCAATAGTTACGAAAAATTCAAGGATTGCAAAGAGACAAAAGTCTATATATACCACCACATCAGAGAAGAGGAGGAGTCTTTCTATGGTTTTTACGACAAAGAGGAGAGAAGAATCTTTTCTCTGCTGATTGGTGTTTCAGGAATAGGTCCCGGAACAGCAAGAATGATGCTCTCATCACTCACGGCAGATGAGGTCTGCAACGCAGTAAGCTCGGCTGATGTAAACAAAATAAAGGGAGTAAAGGGCATAGGTCTTAAAACAGCCCAGAAGCTGATTATAGAACTAAAAGACAAAATTGCCAGACAAGGAGGCTCAGAACTCGATCTTGGTGCTCAGACCAATAGTTATGCAGCTGAGGCTACAGCAGCTCTTATCAATCTGGGATTTGCCAAAGGGGCTGTCGAAAAGGTAGTAGCTGCTATCATAAAGAAAGATGGAAATCTTTCTCTTGAAGAGATTATAAAGAAAGGTCTTAAGCTTCTATAACTTTGTTTTTGTTTAATAAAACTCTTTTTATACATTTGTAGAATCTTTTAAAATTTTTGCAAAAATGAATACTCCTAAAGAATTAAAGTACACTAAAGACCACGAATGGGTCAGAATTGAAGGTGATGTAGCAGTTGTTGGTATTACAGATTTCGCTCAGGACCAGCTTGGCGACATCGTATTCGTTGACATCCAGACTTTGGGTGAAACTGTTAACAAAGATGAAGTTTTCGGCGCTATCGAAGCTGTTAAGACTGTAGCTGACGCACTCATGCCTCTTACAGGAGAAGTTATCGAAGTTAATGAAGAGCTCGAAGCTGAACCTCAGGCTGTCAACACTGATCCTTACGGAAAAGGTTGGATGATTAAAGTTAAGATTGCTAATCCTGCAGAAATCGAAGAACTTCTCGATGCAGATGCATATACAGCAATTTGCTAATTAAATAGCACCTATGATAAAAACAGGTGGCTGAAAGTCAATAGACTTGTAGCCACCTGTTTTTTTCGTATTCGTAATAGGTTATTTACCGACCAAAAAAGATTAAAAGAACTGAAATATCGGCAGGTGATACTCCAGGGATTTTGGAAGCCTCAGCAATGTTTCGTGGTTTATATCTTTCAAGCTTTATCCTCGCCTCAATTGATAGTGATAACAATTTTGAGTAATCGAAATTATCGGGTATCACCAATCTTTCTAATCTCTTAGCCTTTTCAGCTGCAGCTCTCTCCCTTTCTATATAACCTCTGTACTTGATTTCATTCTCAACTACAGCACCCAATTCTGCCATAAAATGCTTCTTAGCCTCAGCAATCTGATCTACCCTTTTTTCTCTTAATTCTGAAACTATTTGTATCGCATCACCCTTTACATAAGGAAGATACAAATCATTTAAAACATAAGCTTTATTCAATGTTCCATGTGGAACATATTGCTTAATCATCTTATAAGTCACTTCTGGTCTCTTAAGAATATTTTCAATCGTTTTTGGATTAATATAATTTGGATCTTCATTTACTACCGTTGTGCTGATTTTATTAATCAATAGATCAAAAGATTGTTTTTTATTCTTAGTAAGGGTGTAGCGATACTTATCGGCAAGGCCAGCTTCATATGACTTCTCAGTGAGGCGAAAATCAGCATTATCCTGTCTAAGAATTATCCTATGTTCAGCTCTGGATGTAAACATTCTATAGGGTTCATCAACACCTTTGGTTACCAAATCATCAATCAATACACCAATGTAAGCTTCATCCCTGCCAAGAATGAAATTATCCAACTTCATATGATAGTTATGTGCATTTATACCAGCTATCAATCCTTGAGCTGCAGCCTCTTCATAACCAGTGGTTCCGTTTACCTGTCCTGCAAAGAAAAGATTTTGTATAACTTTTGAACGGAGTGTGTGATCAAGGAAACATGGGTCGAAGTAGTCATACTCAATTGCATATCCCGGACGATAGACATGAACATCTTCAAAACCCTC
>CALZHC010000033.1 GCA_945787505.1 uncultured Alistipes sp. | reverse complement strand
TTACGGAGATTCAATTTCTCATCGGCCAATATGACATTCATTTCCTTTTCCATAATGTTTGCTCAATTTTCATACATTGTGAAAACTGTGCAAATATAGTGATAAAATATCATATTACAATAAGTTGCATTTCACCAATTATATAATTTTTCTTTAACCCTTTTCTCATATCTCTCCCTACACTTTAAGTGAATACAACTTACATAGTATAATTCACATAATCCTGTTAATTTGGCTCAGCGGTATCGGACGAAGGTTGCCGTTGAAGTTGGGATTGTTGACACAGCACATAATCTTAGGAAATACATTGCCCTGAGCGGTCAGCTGCTGCTCTCTACACGCAAAAAAAGAGGATGACCCTTTTGATCACCCCCTCTTTTTTATTATCCCTTGATAACGATTTCTCCTCCTGAAACATCTATAACCACTTTCGAATCACGGGAGATTTCACCGTTCAGCAGAGACTTGGCAAGCATATTGACCAGCTCTCTTTGAATGATTCGCTTGACAGGCCGGGCTCCATAAGCAGGATCAAATCCTTTTTCACTGATATACTCACGAAAAGCGTCAGTAAAACTGATATCAATACCATTGTCTGTCATCTTCTTCTTGAGAATTGCCAGCTGCATATCAACTATACCCATAATGTCCTTCTTAGTAAGAGGCTCGAACATAATGATTTCATCGATACGGTTGATAAACTCAGGTCTCATACTGTGTTTGAGGATATCGATTACGTTCCTCCTGCACTCTTCGAGCATACCATCACGTGATGATTCATCAGCACCTGAAATCCTTTGCATATACTCCTGAACTACCTCGGCACCGACATTTGAAGTCATAATAAGAATGGTATTCTTGAAATCCACTGTACGTCCCTTATTATCAGTCAAACGGCCGTCATCAAGAACCTGAAGCAGGATATTGAAAACATCGGGATGGGCCTTTTCTATCTCATCAAGCAGAATGACTGAATAAGGTTTACGTCTTACGGCCTCTGTCAACTGCCCTCCTTCATCATAACCAACATATCCCGGAGGCGCACCGACCAGCCTTGAGACAGAGTGACGTTCCTGATACTCACTCATGTCGATACGAGTCATCATATTCTCATCATTGAAAAGCGCTTGAGCAAGAGCCTTTGCAAGTTCTGTCTTACCAACACCTGTGGTACCAAGGAACATAAAGGAGCCAATAGGACGTTTCTCATTCTGAAGCCCTGCCCTGCTCCTTCTCACGGCGTCAGAGACTGCTCTTACAGCCTCATCCTGACCCACAACCCTTTCATGAAGCATCTTTTCCATATTGAGAAGTTTCTCCCTTTCGCTCTCCATCATCCTCTTGACAGGAATACCGGTCCATTTGGAAACAATCTCCGCAATATCCTCAGGAACCACAGATTCACTAATCAGAGGATCCGGATTTGCAGCAATCTTGGCAGTGAGTTCATCTATCTCCTTCTGAACAGAGGCTATACGTCCATAACGGATTTCTGCCACCTTGCCATAATCGCCCATTTGCTCTGCCCGGTCAGCCTCGAACTTCAATTTCTCGATATTTTCCCTGCAAGAAGAGAGCCTTGAAAGCTGTTCCTTTTCCACTTTCCATTTCGATTCGAGAACAGAAAGCTCATCACGCGAACTCTTGATAGCCTCTTTGATCTCGTTCAGCTTGGGTGAATCTCCCTCACGTTTGACAGCCTCCCTCTCTATCTCGAGCTGACGGATCTTACGGTTGAGTTCATCGATAGGATCAGGAACGGAGTTCATCTCCAGACGAAGTTTCGAAGCAGCCTCATCAATCAGGTCAATCGCCTTGTCGGGAAGGAATCTGTTGGTGATGTACCTATGAGAAAGTTCGACTGCTGCTATGATGGCATCGTCATCAATATGAACCTTGTGGTGGTTTTCATATTTTTCTTTCAGTCCCCTGAGAATAGATATACTCTCTGCCGGGGTGGGTTCATCTACAAGCACCATCTGGAAACGGCGTTCCAATGCCTTGTCCTCTTCGAAATATTTCCTGTACTCATCAAGAGTGGTAGAACCAATAGCCCTGAGTTCACCTCTGGCAAGAGCAGGCTTGAGGATATTGGCAGCATCCATCGCACCTGATGTTCTGCCCGCTCCTACAAGGGTGTGGATTTCATCAATAAAGAGAATAATCTCTCCCTGACTCTCAACAACAGCATTCACTACCCCCTTGAGTCTCTCTTCAAACTCACCCTGATACTTGGCACCGGCTACCAATGCACCCATATCAAGAGAGTAAATCTCTTTGGTTTTAAGGTTTTCAGGAACATCCTTACTTATGATACGTCGGGCAATGCCCTCTGAAATTGCAGTCTTACCAACACCTGGTTCGCCAACCAGGATAGGATTGTTTTTTGTCCTTCTGGAGAGAATCTGAAGCACCCTCCTAATCTCCTCGTCCCTGCCTATGACGGGGTCGAGTTTTCCCTGCCGTGCCCTCTCATTGAGGTTGACGGCATAACGCTGGAGCAACTCCTTGTTGCTACCCTGTCCATTGTTATTCATTCCGTTCATATCTTCCAATTTTATATGTTTTAAAAAAGAGTTCGCAAATAATTTGCCAGCAGCTGTTTTATGACAAAATGTCATCCATTTTTTCTCATTTTCGCTTTTATTTTAGGTCAAAAAATGCTATGTTTGCCGATTATTAAAAACCTTTAAATATTAATAACAAACACTATGACTTTTAAACAATTTGCACTTGCAGTAGCAATGATCTGCGTTGCCTCCTCATCTGTATCAGCCAAACCTAAAAAGAAAAAAGATGCAGAACCTGAAGGATATAAGTTCACCCATATCATTGAAAACCCTGTAACTCCTATCAAGAACCAGAGCAGTTCAGGAACATGCTGGGCATTCTCAGCACTCTCATTCTTCGAATCTGAAGTTCTCAAGGCTGGTGGTAATGTAACAGACCTCTCTGAAATGTTCGTTGTACACCACACCTATCAGGACAGAGCCGAAAAGTTCGTAAGACTCCACGGAAAACTGGAGTTCGGCGCCGGTAGCTCATTCGGAAATGCACTCTACATCATGAAGAAATACGGTATGGTTCCCGAAGAGGTTTTCAAGGGTCTTAACTACGGTTCAGACATCCACAGACATGGAGAAATGGACGCAGTCCTGAGCGCCTACGTAAAGGCTATTATTACCAACCCCAACCGCAAGCTCTCTACAGCATGGAAGGCTGGTTTCAAAGGCATCCTCGATGCATATCTTGGAGAAATTCCTGAAACATTCACAGTTGACGGAGTTGAGTACACACCTGAGTCATACATCAAGAGCCTCCCCATCAACCTTGATGACTATGTTGACCTTTGTTCATGGACACATGTTCCTTTCTATGAAAAACATGTAATCACAGTACCTGACAACTGGGTATGGGAAACCTCTTACAACATTCCCATTGATGACATGATTACAATCATAGACTCAGCACTTGAAAACGGATACACCCTTGCATGGGCAGCTGACGTGAGCGAAAAAGGCTTCAACCGTAAAGGTCTCGGTATCGTTCCCGATTATGAAAAAATCAACCAAAAGGTTCAGGAAGTAGGTTCCGATCAGGCAAGATGGATCGGTACTTCAAATGTCAAGACAGAGGACGTAGCATTCCTCGCACCTTGCGAAGAGCTCGTTATCACTCCTGAAATGCGTCAGGAAGGATATGACAACTACACTACCACTGATGACCACGGAATGCATATCTTCGGAATTGCGCACGACCAGAACGGAAAGAAATATTACATTGTAAAGAACTCTTGGGGCGAAGCCGGAGAATACAAGGGTATCTGGTATGTATCAGAAGCGTACGTAAGATACAAAACAATGGACATCATGATCAACAGGAACGCCATTCCTGAAGAGATCAAAGCCAAAATCAACTGGTAATTTAGCAATATGAGACTCGCAAAGCACATCCCCAACGGAATCACCTCATTGAACCTCTTCTGTGGTTCATTGGCGATTGTCTATGCATTTGAAGACAAATTCGAGACAGCCCTGCTGTTTATCATACTATCCGCCATATTCGATTTCTTTGACGGACTTGCTGCGCGTGCTTTAAGAAGTTACTCCGATATGGGAAAGGAGCTCGATTCGCTTGCTGACATAGTCAGCTTCGGACTTGCTCCTGCCCTTATGGGAGTGAATTATCTTCATGGTTTTTCAAATATAAGCCACATCGCTACATTGTGGCCGATTCTGATTGCAGTCTTTTCGGGATTGAGACTGGCCAAATTCAACCTCGACACACGTCAGACAGAGAGTTTCCTCGGTCTGCCGGTACCTGCAAATGCACTTTTCTTTGCATCATTCATCACATTCGTGAACCAGCATCCTGAGACGTTCAACGTCTACCTCTCAAATCAGTACTCCATACAGATCCTTTCAGTAGCACTTTCTCTTCTTTTGGTAAGCGAAATTCCCATGTTCTCAATGAAACTCAAAAAATTGGGATGGAAGGAGAACAAGGTCAGGTATATATTTTTTATAATAACAATTCCCGTCTCAGCTGCACTCTATATCTTTTTTGGTGTCAACTGGACAGGAATCGTCAGTTTCTTTTTTCTATTCTATATAGTCTACAATATCGTAGTCTCTATTTTCCGAACTCGTTCTTAAGCTGTTCGACTCTGGTAAGAGCATCAGCTCCCTTTACCCCGAAATAGAACTTGATCTTAGGCTCAGTTCCAGAAGGTCGTACAGTAACTACAGAGCCATCTTCACTAAAGAATCTCAGAACGTTAGATTTGGGCAGTCCTGTCTTTTCAGGTTCATTGTAATCAATTACCTTTATAACAGGAGATCCTGCAAGCGATTTGGGAGGATTCTGCCTGTAATCGGCCATCATTTGAGCGATCTGACGGTTTCCGTCAACACCTTTCTTGGTGAGAGAAAGCAATCTTTCACAGTAAAGACCGAACTCATCATAGATCTTCATAAGCAGTCCATATAATGTAAGACCTTGATCTGCAGCCCATGCAGCACATTCTGCTATCATAGAACAAGCAATCACAGCATCCTTGTCCCTTACGAATTCACCTACATTGAAACCGTAGCTCTCTTCACCTCCGCAGATAAATGTGCCCTTTCCTTCGTTCTCACGCACAATCTGGGCAATATATTTGAAACCTGTAAGCACATCATACATCTTCACACCGAATTTTGAAGCTATTGCTGTAAGAAGTTCTGTAGTTACGATGGTCTTTACACAGTATGTATTTTCATTGAGTTTGCCGAGCTCTTTCCAGCGTGTAAGGATATAGTAGGTAAGAAGCGAAGCTGTCTGGTTACCGTTGAGCAGAATCATCTCTCCCTTGTCATCACGCACTGCAATACCTACTCGGTCTGCATCAGGGTCTGTTGCCATTACAATATCAGCATTCTTTTCGCAAGCAAGCTTGACTGCCATTTCCAGAGCAGCGTTTTCTTCAGGATTAGGAGATACGACTGTCGGGAAATCTCCGTTGCTGACCATCTGTTCTGCAACTGTGTAAAGGTTTTTGAAGCCAAGCCTTTCCATAGCCATAGGAACCAGACGTACACCTGTTCCATGAAGAGGTGTGTAGACGAACTTGATATCGCTGTGACGGGCTATGCTCTCGGGTGAGAGTGTAAGCGAGAGAATAGAATCCAGATATACCCTGTCTGTCTCCTCGCCCACTATTATAATACCTTTGGTATCCTTACTTCCGAATTTGACCATTGAGGGGTCGGAAATCTTGACCACTTCATCAATTACATTGGTATCGTGAGGAGAGGTGAGCTGCGCGCCATCCTGCCAGTAGGCCTTGTAACCATTATACTCTTTGGGGTTATGAGAAGCTGTAACCATCACGCCCGCATTACATCCGAAATGGCGAATGGCGAAACTGAGTTCAGGGGTAGGTCTGATGTCATCGAAAAGATATACTGTAAAGCCATTCTCAGCAAAAATTTCAGCTGTGATACGTGCGAACTCACGGCTGTTATTCCTTGAGTCATAAGCTACCGCAACTTTTATCTGTTCTGAAGGAAATGCCTTTGCTATATAGTTTGCAAATCCCTGTGTCGCCATTCCTACAGTGTAGCGATTCATTCTGTTGGTACCGACTCCCATTATTCCTCTGAGTCCACCGGTTCCGAACTCAAGATTCTTATAGAAAGCATCTTCGAGAAGTTTTTCGTCACCATCCAACATTCTGAGAACCTCCTTGCGGGTTTCTTCATCATACTGTCCGTTAGTCCATTTCAGAGCAGTTTCCTTGATTTTATTATCCATAGGCTTATTTTTTCTACAAATATAAGGTATTTTCAGATAATCTTGTCGTTCACATTGATTATCTTTACACACAAAGAGACATTGAAGTATGAAATCTAACCGGATAAAGTCAGAAGCTTTGTTCAATGATCATAAGTGTGATGAATCCGGCAAGGAGTGCGTATGTTGCCTGCTTCTGATAGCCGTGGGCATGGGTCTCCGGAATCATTTCATCGCTGGTCACATAGAGCATTGCACCACCGGCAAATCCCAGCATTACCGGTAAAAGAGATCTTGAAATATTGCCAAGACCGTAACCCAGCCATACTCCGATTACTTCCAGAATTCCAATTACAAGCGAAATGGAGAAGGTTCGAAGAGGTTTGACTCCGGCAAGCATCAGTGGAGCAATTATAACCATCCCCTCAGGAATATTTTGAAGTGCGATGCCAAGGGTCACCCCCCATCCCGACACGTCACTGTCGCTAATGCTTACACCGGCTGCCATTCCTTCAGGAAGTTTGTGTATGGCAATAGCAAGTACAAAGAGCATAATGCGGTTAACAGATGTATTGTTATGAGTCTCAGGATCCAGTCCTGTAATATGGTGAAGATGAGGGGTAAACACATCAAGAAGGTTTAGAAATATAGCTCCTGCCATTACTCCCAATGCAACAGTCCACCAGCTGTCAGACAGCTCGAATGCAGGGAGTATCAGTCCGATGGTGGAAGCGGCAAGCATTATACCGGCACAATAACCCAATACGGTGTCGTTCCATCTGTGAGGGAGTTCTTTTATTACAAATCCTAAGAGTGTGCCTAATATTGTCGCACCGCATAATCCGGCCGCGCTTATCCAAACCTGTTCCATGTCAATGATTAAAACAATTATATGGCTCAAAGATACAATAAAAAAATTGAGGATGACCCTTTAAGTCATCCTCTTTTCATTGTTCTTTTCTGTGCTCCCTCAGGGGCTCGAACCCTGGACCCCAACATTAAGAGTGTCGTGCTCTACCAACTGAGCTAAGGAAGCGTCCCAAATGCGGATGCAAATATACGACGTTTTTTGATATTTGCAAAATTTTCCGCATTTATTTTTCCATTATTTAATATATTTTGAAACTACCTCTTCCAATTCTTCCGCACCATGGAATCCCCTTTCGAGGATAGTTCCATCTGGACCAATCAGCATTAAGTGAGGAATACCGTCAATTCCATAGATATCTGTAGGAACAGTACCGGCATTATTGATATGTTTCCAGTCCATTCCAAGCTGACCGGCTACCTCAATGGTATGTGACTGAGGTTCTCTCTCCCATACTGCAATACTCAGAACTTCAAGGCCTTTATCTTTGTATTTTTCGTAGATAGTCTTGATATTCTTTATCTCCTGGCGACAAGGTCCACACCATGGAGACCAGAAATCAACCAATACATAAGAGCCTTGTCCTACATAATCCGAAAATTTTACAGTCTTCTTCAGCGGCTGGGGTTCAGTACTTCTGTCGTAACCATAGACATGTTCCACTTCGAAATCCACGAACTTGCTTCCCGGTGCTGTCTTGCTGCGTGAATCTATTGAATTTCTAAGATAGGTAACAAACTCGTGAGAACTTACAGGTTCTTTGAGGGAATCGAGGATTTTGATGATTGATGCTTCGTCGGGGACGAAAGAAAGTGCCAATAGTGCGATACCGTTATCACTGTTTCTTTTTGCAAAATCAACGACGAATTCATAATAATCACTTTCACTCATACCTTCAAATGACATTGTGTAGAAACTGTTGATTTCTGACATAAGGCTTCCAGGCTGGGTAGTCAGCGATATGTCGCCTTCTTCTGAAATGTTAACCTCCACTGAGGATCCGTCAGAGATAATCTGTGCGAAGTCAACTAACTCTTCTTCATCCGCGAATGTAACGACATAGCCTAAATTAATCTTGTCAACTGGCAGTGAAAAAGATGCCTTGCCATCTGAGATAGTAAGTACGGTATCTATATTCAGACCTTCGTAAATGACTCCTACTTTGGTGGGGGTGGATCCGGCAACAGTAAACAATAATTCTGTAGATTTATTGCTACTGCAAGAGACAGGAATGACACAAGTCATGGCCATTGCCAACATACAGATAAGAATTGATTTGCTCTTCATAATAATAATTGTTTATAAAATATCATCAAGTTCACATTTAAGGTTTTCCGCATCTTTAAAAAGCAAGGCTGTAAATCCTTCTTTAGCAGCCGCTTCCACATTGGCAATACGGTCATCTATAAAGACAGATTCATTAGGAAGAATGGAAAACTTTTCGCATAGCCTGCGGTAAATCGCGGGGTCCGGCTTGATCATCTTCTCCTCACATGAAATGAGCATACCATCGAGCAAAGAGAAAATATCATACGCCTTAAGTACATCATAAATACTTTCGCACCAGTTAGTCAGACCCAAAAGTCTGTATCCCCTCCCCTTCAAATCTACAAGGAGCTCCTTCATTCCTGGAATTTCACCGGTAATTGCATCTATATACCTATCCAGCATAAGATGTAACTGAGGGGCAAACTCAGGATGGAGTTCCTCCTGCATCCTGATGAAATCCTTGAAAGGCATATCTCCTCTGTCTGAGGGAATATTAAACTCTTCAGCTGTTATAATGGAAAGATAACGTGATTCCTTTTCCTTGTCTCCGTCAAAGAGAGAGGAGACATAGACATTGAAATCGTAGTCTACTAAGACCTTACCAAAGTCAAAAACTATATTCTTTATCACGTCTGATACTCCCTTACTGATTCAACAGTGATTTTATCTTATCTTTCATTTTGTCAAAATGATCCTTTTCAAAGCCAAGAGCCATATCCACCACCTTGAGGTTTTCATCTACAAGATAAGACCTGGGAATGGATTTGTCTGCAAAAAGGTTAAAGACTGTTCTATCAGGATCCGGATATAGAGGAAATGTAAAACCCTTTTTCTGATTGTATGCCTCCAACTCTTCATCTGTATGTTCTCTACCTATGACAACGAGAGAAAATTTTTCATTTTCAGAAAGAAGAGGGACTAACTCCTCCTGAACTGCAGCCAGTTCAAGCTGACAGGGGGGACACCAAGTCGCAAAGAAACAAATCAAGGTAACCTTACCCTTGAGTTCCTCTGAATCCAAAGAGCCGTAAATATTACTCTTCAATGAGAAGGCGGGTATTCTGTCACCTTTTGATACCTTCTCCCCTTCAGCAGAAGAAGAACAGCCGATCACCAACAATGTGGCAAGCGAAAGAACTGATAGTAAAACTGTAAAGACCTTTTTCATAACCTATTTGCTCTTTTTGCGAAGTTCGTAGGCTTTGAGAGTATTCTTCATAAGGGAGATTATGGTCATAGGACCTACACCTCCCGGAACAGGGGTTATATACGAAGACTTGGGTGCTACCGAATCAAATTCCACATCTCCTACGATTCTGTATCCCTTCTCATTATCTGCCGGTACACGTGTAATTCCTACATCGACAATCACTGCTCCATCCTTGACCATGTCCCCTTTGAGGAATTCAGGAATACCGATTGCAGCAATGATAATATCTGCATCGCGGGTATATTTCTCAATATCCTTTGTCCTGCTATGACAGATGGTCACTGTGCAGTCGCCATATTTTGACTTCTGAGAAAGAAGATTGGCAACGGGACGACCGACAATATTGCTTCGTCCCAATACGACGCAATGCTTTCCTGTAGTTTCAATATTGTAATGTTCTAAAAGGAGCATTATACCATAAGGGGTCGCAGAGATGAAGGTCTCTTCACCCAAAAGCATCAGACCGACATTTTTGGGGTGGAAGCCGTCAACATCCTTCTTTGGAGAGATTGCATTGATAATCTTTTCTTCATCAATATGTTTGGGAAGTGGCAGCTGCACGATAAAACCATCCACTTCGTCATCATTGTTAAGTTGATCTATCACTCCAAGGAGAAATTCTTCAGTAGTGTCTTCAGGGTAACTCAGCACTGTGGATTTGAAGCCAACCTGAGCACAGTTTCTCTCTTTATTGGCTACATAAGTCTTGCTGGCTCCGTCCTCTCCCACGATAATAGCAACCAAATGAGGCGGTCTCTCTCCATTTGCGACAATTTCAGCTACCTTCGCCGAAATCTCCTTCTTGATGAAATCGGCAGTTTCTTTTCCTTTAAGTAGTTCCATATCAATTATCTTCTTTTCATTTTCTTTGCATTTTTCATCATTCCCTTCATACCCCCAGAAGCGACGGTCTTCATTATCTTTCTGGTTCCTTCGAACTGCTTGAGAAGTCTGTTTACATCTGCAATAGTCGTACCACTGCCATCTGCAATTCTCTTTCTTCTGCTACCGTTGATAATCTGAGGATTTTCCCTTTCAGCGGGAGTCATTGACAAGATGATGGCCTCTACACTCTTGAAAGAGTTGTTATCAATGTCCACATCCTTGATCGCCTTTCCCACACCGGGAATCATCGAAGCAAGCTCCTTAATGTTACCCATCTTCTTGATCTGCTGGATCTGCTGATAGAAATCCCAGAGGTTAAACTGGTCCTTGGCAAGTTTTCTAGTAAGTCTGCGGGCCTCCTGCTCGTCAAACTGTTCCTGAGCCTTTTCAACGAAAGAGACAACGTCTCCCATTCCAAGGATACGGTCAGCGATACGGTTAGGGTGGAAGACATCCAGGGCCTCCATCTTTTCGCCTGAACTTATGAACTTGATGGGCTTGTTCACTACAGCCTTGATAGAGAGAGCTGCACCACCGCGTGTATCGCCATCCATCTTGGTCAACACGACTCCGTCGAAATCAAGCACGTCATTGAACGCCTTAGCTGTTTCGACTGCATCCTGACCAGTCATTGAGTCCACAACGAAGAGTGTCTCTGTAGGATTTACCGCCTTTTTGATAGCTGCGATTTCATCCATCATCTCCTGGTCCACTGCCAGACGACCTGCTGTATCGACTATCACCAACGAATAACCCTCTTTAGAAGCCAATGCCACTGCATTCTTGGCAATCTTGACAGGATCTTTTACTCCATCCTCGCTATATACCGTTACATCAATCTGTGAACCAAGTACTTTCAACTGATCAATAGCCGCAGGTCTGTAGACGTCACCGGCAACTAAAAGCACTTTGAGGCCTCTTTTGTTCTTGCAGTTCAGGGCCAGCTTTCCGCAGAAAGTGGTTTTACCTGAACCCTGAAGGCCGGAAACAAGCACGATACCAGGCTTTCCTTTGATGTTAATATCGGTTGCCGAGCTGCCCATCAGTGCGGTCAGTTCATCGTGAACAATCTTGACCATCATCTGATCAGGACGTACGGCTGTAAGTACATTCTGACCTATTGCCTTTGCCTTTACTTCATCACAGAAACTCTTGGCTATCTTATAGCTGACATCGGCATCGAGTAGTGCCCTTCTAACTTCTTTAAGAGTCTCAGCCACATTGATTTCAGTAATGCGGCCCTGTCCTTTAATTATCTTGAACGACCGTTCTAATTTCTCGGTTAGATTCTCAAACATATAAATTTCCCATTAAATAATCCGCAAATTTATTAAAAAATAGTAAATTTGCACCCACTAACAAAGAACATTTGTAAAAACAAGAAAATATGGATAAAAGAGGACCTATTTCTCAATTCATCACTCATCACTACCGTCACTTCAACTCGGCAAGTCTGGTAGATGCTGCAAAGGCATACGATGATCTTATCAACAGAGGTGGAAAGATGATGCTGGCAATGGCCGGCGCAATGAGTACAGCTGAACTCGGTATTTCACTGGCAGAAATGATTCGTCAGGACAAATTCTCGATTGTTTCATGCTCGGCCAACAACCTCGAAGAGGACATTATGAATCTTGTAGCCCACTCACACTACAAGAGAGTTCCCAATTACCGTGACCTCACCCCTGAGCAGGAACACGAACTTCTTGAAAATCACATGAACCGTGTAACCGACACCTGTATTCCTGAAGAGGAAGCATTCAGACGTTTGGAACACCATCTTGTAGAGGTATGGAACGATATGAAGGCAAAAGGTGAAAGGCTCTTCCCTTGGGAGGTGATCTACAGACTCCTTCGTAGCGGTGTCCTCGAACAGTACTATGAAATCGACCCCAAAGACAGTTGGGTTCTTGCTGCATGCGAAAAGAACATTCCTATCGTAGTTCCTGCATGGGAAGACTGCACCACTGCAAATATCTTCACAGCACACTGTATCAGAGGAGAATATGATACCAACATGATCAAGAACGGTGTTGAAACAATGATTTTCCTCACAGAATGGTATCGTGCAAACTCAGGTGGAGAAGGCGTAGGTTTCTTCCAAATCGGTGGTGGTACTGCAGGAGACTTCCCTATTTGTGTAGTACCTATGATGGCTCAGGACCTTGAGTGGGCTGACGTTCCCCTCTGGGCTTATTTCTGCCAGATCTCTGATTCAACCACATCTTATGGTTCTTACTCAGGAGCTGTTCCCAATGAAAAGATTACATGGGGAAAACTCTCCAAGGACACCCCCAGATTCATTGTTGAATCAGATGCAACCATTGTTGCGCCTCTTATCTTCGCTTACGTTCTCGGATGGTAACATATCTCTTCTGAGACCATATAAACAAAATAAAGGCCTGTGCCAAAATTCATTTTTGACACAGGCTTTAATAATTTCTCTATGGACAAAGATTTACAGAATTTCATATTGGAGCATTCTGACGAGGATCCTGCAAGACTGATTCTCAGTGCAGGCAAATACCCCGGTATTGATGTCCGGTGTGCTGCTGACTGTATCAGGGGAAGAAACGCCATCAGAAAAAAGCTTCCCTCATGGTATGCAAATCCTGCCATCCTTTACCCAAAATCCATATCTCTGGAACAGTGCTCCTCCGAGCTGACAGCAAGTTATAAGAGACGGTTTTGTCCTGAAGGGGAAAGGGTTGCCGACATTACAGGCGGATTTGGAATAGACTCATTCTATCTGAGCAAAACTGCCTCTGAGCTTATTTACATTGAGAGGAACAGCGAGCTATATGAAGTTGCCAAAGAGAATTTTGCCACTCTTGATGCCGTCAACATCAAGACATTCTGTGAAGAGGTATCACCTGACAATATCAGGAAGATATTCGATGGAAGGTTCGGACTTGTCTATGCTGACCCCGCACGAAGGGACAAGGCAGGAGACAAAATCATCTCCGTTAACAAAAGCGAACCTGACATTACCCTCCTTAAAGACATTCTGTTTGAATATACTGACAGAATTTTGGTTAAACTCTCGCCAATGGTGGATATAAGAGCCACACTCTCGCTCATCAGCGAGATTTCTGAGGTTCATATCTTATCTGTCAAGAATGAATGTAAGGAGATGCTTGTGCTCATAACACGCGGATTTGATGGAGAGCCATCCATAACGGTTTCATTATCAGACGGTGTCGAAACGCCCCACCCTGTTATCAAATTCTCACTGTCATCCGAAAAAAACGCCAGGATCGCCCTTGCCTCTCCTGATGATTTGAAGATTACTTCAGGAAGGGAGCTCTATCTCTACGAGCCTGATGCCGCCCTGCTTAAGGCCGGCTGTTTCAAACTTATCTGCGAGAGGTTCAATATCAAAAAAATCGCTCCGGAAACCCACATATACCTCAGCGAAACACTTGTCCGTGACTTTCCTGGCAGGATAGAGCGTATTATTGAAATAGTACCGTTTTCAAAAAAGAATGTCATAAGTGTCGCTGCCACAGTTCCAGGCTGCTCGGTTATCGCAAGGAACTTTCCGATAAAATCGGAAGAGCTGCGAAAAATGTTATCCACAGCGGAAAACGAGAGCTACCGACTTATCGCCACACGCAACTGCCTGGGCGAAAAAATCATCATCCTCACCTGTCTTATTCCTGAGTCATCAGGAGATAAGCCGGAGTGACCAGACTACACGAAGAAAGAGTCGGGAAAGTTTACGAAGTACACCTTTTCTACTGCTCGGGTTATTGCAGTATAGAGCCACTTGAGGTCTTCAAGTGATATTTCATCCCTATAGAAAGAGTTGTCGATAAATACACATTTCCATTCACCACCTTGGGACTTGTGACAGGTTATGGCAGCAGAATACTTTATCTGAAGCGCATTGTAATAAGGGTCCTCCCGGACAGCGTTATTTCTTTTGCGTTTGGTCTTTATATTGTCATAATCTGCGTATACACCCTCATACAGTGCTTTTTGCTGTTCAGAATCAAGGGATGCAGTTTCTGAAGCAAGAGTATCCAGTATTACCTTTGCTGTAATCTCTATATTATCATAATCGGGAAATGAGAGAACCGCCTTGGCAAAATGAAGTCCGTACCGTTCTTCATAACCATTTATCTTCACTAATTCTGCAATATCCCCATTAGCTATGAAATCAAGGTCAGGAACATCCTCCAAAAATTGGTAACAGTTCTTCACCACCATCAGCCTGTCCCCCCTGACAAGATTCTCTTCCCTGGAGAGAATAGTACTTCTTATACCGCCATTATAACGGTTAGCTCTCTTGTTAGAGCGACACAGCACGACTGTTTCCTCCTCACCATATTTCGAATAGGCATCCTCAAGAGCCTCGATAAGTTCTCCACCCCTGATACGATTTACGTCCTGGAAACCAGCCACCTTCATTTGAGGAGGGACATCAGAGCTCTCATTCTCAATCATCTTACGCACGAGCGTTGCATTGTAAAGAATTCCTGAAGAATCGATCTGACGCACCACTGTAGTAAGATTTTCGATAAGGACCGGTCCGAACATAGCCATATAATCGTAATCAAGCGCAGGACTTTTGTCCAGCATGACAGGGGGAAGCTGGGCATTGTCACCTACCAGTATCAGACGGTTATTATTGCCTTGTCTGACATATTCGATAAGGTCTTCCAGCAAATTACCACTTCCGAAGATGGAATTACCGGCAGAATCTATTGAGATGAGAGATGCCTCGTCTACAATGAAGACTGCATCTGATAGCTTATTAATATCGAGAGTAAACTGTCCGACACCTTCGCTAAGTGATTTTTGGCGATAAATCTGCTTATGGATGGTTTTTGCCTTGCTTCCGGTATACACGGAAAGCACCTTCGCTGCACGCCCTGTCGGAGCCATCAAGCGAAACTTGATATCCATCTCCCGCATGACAGAAACCAAAGCCCCTAACGACTCACTCTTGCCTGTTCCCGCAAAACCATTGACTATCATTATATCAGTATCCCCCTCTACTAAAAAAGAAGAGATGCTTTTGAATAGCCTCTTCTGACATTCAGTAGGCGCAAATGGGAACTTGCCAAGAAGTTTTGATTCGATATATGATGATAGAACAGCCATAGAGAGAGTTCCTGTTATTTCTGGAATATTTTAAAGAAGACAAGAAGTGCGAATATTTCTACACGTCCTAAAAACATTTCAATCGTAAGCAGCAATTTTTCAAACGATGAGAATGCTGCAAAACTGCCTAATGAGCCGCACTCTCCATAACCGGGTCCCGAATTACTCAAAGATGATACTGACGCCGAGAGGGCCTCGGTAAAATCAAGTCCTCCAAACAGAAGAACGAGAGTTACTACGAATGATGTAAAAAAGAAAGTGACAATAAACAACAAGGCATTGCTGACTGTACCATGGTCAATGGAATTCTTTCCCACCTTTACCTGTACGTACGCTGTCGGATGCAACATGCGTGTAAGTTCACTTCTGAGCGACTTGAAAAAAATCCAGATTCTGTCAGCTTTAACGCCTCCGGATGTTGAGCCGGAACATCCTCCGTGGAGCATTGCAATTCCAAGTGCCAATATTGAGAACAGCGGCCATGTATTGGTATCTGCTGTTGCAAGTCCCGTAGTAGTGGCCATTGATACCACCTGAAACATTGCTCTTCTGAGTGCGAGTTCCCAGGATGTATAGCCTCCGTTGAACATCAGGTCTATTGCAACTGCTAATGAAAAGAGTATCAGGAAAGAGGTATAATATCTGAATACCCCGGACCTGATAAGCATCTTGGACTTATTTACCACCGTAGCATACATCAGTCCGAAATGGAGTGATGAAAGGTACATAAAAAGTATACAGACTCTCTCGATAGCAGGAGAGTTGTAGGATGCAATAGATAAGTTTCTATTACTGAATCCACCTGTTGACACTATTGTCATTGAATGTCCTATGGCATCGAACGCAGGCATTCCCGCTAAAAGCAGTGATATGAATGTCAAGAGTGTTATTCCAATGTAAGTATAGGTAATCACCCTCAACATCTCTCTTGTCCTATATCTGTAATTATCCTTTGAAAGTGATGATATTTCGATCTTGCGAAGCTGGAAGGCGCTCATTGTAGGAAGGACCATAAGCATGAAGATCATAACTCCGATACCTCCGATATAGTGGGTAGAATAGCGCCAGAATAGCAGTCCCTTCGGGAGTGACTCAATTTCTGTCAGAATGGTGGATCCTGTGGTAGTATATCCCGAGACGGACTCAAACCACGCATTGGATAATGAGAACGGCCCTCCGAAGAGCAGATAAG
>CALZHC010000032.1 GCA_945787505.1 uncultured Alistipes sp. | reverse complement strand
ATGACAGCTGCGATGAGCGACTCTCTGGATGATGCTGTCAACTACCAGATTATTTTCGACATTGTCAAGGAAGAGATGGAGATTCCGTCAAATCTTTTAGAGAATGTCGCCTATAGAATACTCAAAAGGGTCAAAGAGCGTTTCCCCATAATCATATCGGCAAGTGTCTCTGTCGCTAAGGTCAATCCTCCCTTAGGCGGTCAGGTCGGAGCTTCCAAGATTACTCTATCATATTGATTTATGGAAATGGAAAAAAGGATTGCATTCTATACTTTGGGCTGCAAGCTCAACTATGCCGAAAGTTCAGCTCTTTCGAGAGAGTTTGCCAAAAGGGGCTATAAAGTGGTAAGCCCGGCAAATCAGGCTGATGTGTATGTGATCAACACCTGTACTGTCACCGAGCACAGTGACAAGAAAAGCAGGAATATCATACGCCGTCTGCATCACATCTGTCCGGATGCCATCATCGCCGTAATTGGCTGCTACGCACAGCTTAAGGCAGATGAGATAGCTGCTATCGAGGGGGTGGATATTGTATTGGGGGCTGACAGGAAGGGGGAACTTCCTGATGAAGTGGAAAAGTTCATCAGGCTTGGCGGACACTCTGCCGGTAATCATAAGGCCGTGGATGTAAGTGAAATCTGCTCAGTAGAGAAGATATTCCCTGGGTTTTCGTACGGGGAACGCACCCGGTCTTTTCTCAAGGTTCAGGACGGATGCGACTACAAGTGCAGCTACTGTACTATTCCTCAGGCTCGCGGCAAGAGCAGGAACTTCCCTATTTCCGAACTTGTAAAGCAGGCTGAAGAGATTGCCGGGGAGGGAGTAAGAGAGATAGTGCTCACAGGTGTAAATACGGGCGACTTCGGCAAGAGTACATCTGAGGATTTTCTGGATCTGCTCAAGGCTCTCAATGAGGTAGAGGGTATCGACAGATACCGTATATCATCCATTGAACCGAATCTTCTCAGGGAGGATATCGTAAAATGGATAGCATCAGGCACCAAGTTCCTGCCCCACTTCCATATACCCCTTCAAGCAGGATGCGACTCTGTTCTCAGAAGAATGCGAAGGCGCTATAATACCACAATGTTCAAGGAAAAAATCGAACTGATTCGTTCATTGATGGGAGATAACGTCTTTTTCGGGATAGATATTATTACCGGTTTCCCTGGAGAGAGCGAAGAGGAGTTCCTCGAAGGATACAAGTTCCTTGAAGAGATTAATCCTGCATTCCTTCATATCTTTCCCTACTCGGCACGCGAGAATACTCCGGCTGCACTGATGGAGAATCAGGTAAGGGACTCTGTCAAGAGCCAGAGGGTGGCAAAACTCGAAGAGCTCTGCGAAAGGCTTCACTCTTCATTCATCGAGAAAAACAGAGGATGCCGTTCCAAAGTACTCTTTGAGAGCAAACAGAAGAACGGCACCATATCAGGTTACACAGAAAACTATATTCAGGTATTCAGACCGTATGATCCTGAACTGATAGGTCAAATCGTGGAGGTTGAAATCTGAACAGGTCCATCTGAATACCAGATATATCCCTCGACATTGTCATATCCCATCTCCCGTATCAGCCGCACGTAGTTTTCCACTTGTCTGTGATATTCGGAAACTTTCTTTCGTCCGAATTTGTAGTCCACGACCACGACTTTGTGGTCCGGATAGATCATTACACGGTCCGGACGGTAATCGTCGCCTTCGGGAGTAAGAATAGGAGTTTCGTTGATAAGCTGTACCTGGTCGGAGAACCAGCCTCTCTCTTCGACAGATCTGATTCTTTCCATCACAGTGATGCGGGTATCCCGAACATCCTGTTGCCTTATGATCCCGTCGTTGACTGCCTTGCTTATGGCATAGTCAACATCATCGGATGTGGCGATTGATTCGAAAATGGAGTGAAGCGCGACTCCTCTGAGCCTGCTGTTCTTCAGCTCACCTTCATTGGATGATGCATAGAACTCATCCCCCTTGAAAGCCAGTTCAAGACGCTCTCCTATGGGTATGCGCTCATAAGCATTGAAAGGGGTTATTGTATTGCTTTGTACCTGTGCCTTCTCAGCTCCGGAACATTTTGCTCTCTTTCCTACCATTACAGTCTCTGTTCCCTGCGGATTCCCGGCTGATGAAACACTCTGGAAATCTAGATCCGGATCACTCTTGCAGTATGAGTAGAGCATATTTGCAACGCAGGAATAGGGATTACCTTCAGGATCCTTGTCGGGGAATGCCCAGACGACCAAGTGGTCACAAGGGCGGGTGAATCCCACGTACCAGACATTGAGGGTATCCAGCATCTCCTTCTGCTTCTCTTCTTGATAGATGTTTGAGAATTCACTGTTTTCCAGATTTTTATTCATCTTGATAGGCACTATCTCCAGATCCTCCATGGCGTTCTTGATATTAAACTCCGATATGTTTATCCACCTTATGCGTGATGGAGACCTGAATGAATCCTTCAAGAATGGAATAAAGACAATCGGGAACTCCAGTCCCTTCGATTTATGCACTGTGATGACCCTTATGGTATTCTTTCCGGTGGGGATACTTATGCTTATGTTGGAGGCTTTGCCTTCCCACCACTCCAAAAAGCCCCTTATATCAGAGCCGTTGTTGGACATATAGGAGTTAACATTGTCCATAAAGGCCTGAAGGAACGGTACCTCCTCCTTGAGTTTCTCATCCAGTGACTCTATTATCTCTTCACAAATGCCGTAGAGGGATGACTCTGTAATCTGCGGATATTCACCCTTGTGCATATAGCGTACAATATTGTCAGAAGGGTTGTCTATGGAGGAGAGAGTGGCTACGACCTGCCTTACGCTCGCTGCGCTTCCCACTAACAGAGAGTCATCTGTAACTATTGATAGGCCGTTTTTTATTAAAAAATCTGATATTAATCCACCTTCGGCGTTGGTTCTTACCAGTATGGCCATATCGCTCATGTCGTATCCCATTTCCCGAAACTCTTTTATCTTGCCAATCAAGGATTCGCCAATGATATCGATCCATGCCGCAGCTCGGGTGGCAGAGAGTTCCTTCTGCACACTATGTGGGATGAAGTTGATTTCAACACTACCCTCCCCCTTGGCACGGCCTTCAGGCAATTTTTGGAACACCTGTTCCCTTGTGTAGATTTGTGAGATATCCGAGTCTGGAAGATTGCTCAATGAGCTGAAGAAGCGGTTGTTGAAATTTACAACCGTTTCACGCGAACGGTAGTTGTTCTCCAATCTGATGAAATCAGCACCAGGATAATCTTTGGCAAGCTCATCCTTCATAAGGGTGTAATCAGACCCGCGAAAACGATAGATGCTCTGTTTTACATCGCCCACTATCAGCGAATCACTGCATCCTACACTCTCATCTATCAGAGGCTTGAAGTTACACCATTGCAGCGCTGAGGTATCCTGAAACTCATCCAGCAGATAGTTCTCGATTCTGGTACCTACTCTTTCATAGATAAAGGGAGTATCGCTTCCATCAATAATATTTCTTAGGAACTGGGTAGTATCCGACAAAAGTATGAGATTGTTTTCCTTACAATATGCTTCGATTAATTTTCTCAAAGTAGCAAGCAACACAAGAGTGTTGATATTTGTCTTGAGTGCCATGAAAGAGTTAAAATCACTATTGAGAGCGGGCAGCTGCTCCACAGCCTCCCTGACCATCTTTTCAAGCACAGGTGAAACACTCCTCTTAACCCCCTTTGCCAGCCATTCTGAAGCATCTTTCTCTATGGTTGCCAGCATTGTCTTTGTGGGCAAAAGCGGCTCTCCCTGGGCAAGTGAGGCGAAAAGACCGAAGCCCGATTTGGACTTGCCCCTGAAAAGGTCCGGAGAAAGTTCCTCCACATCCATCTGCCTGCAGATATCTTTACCTGTATCTATAATCCGCTTTCTAACCTCCTCCCATTTTTTGTTGACATCATTGATATAGGCATCTATCTTATCCTGTGAAAAAATCTGTTCCTCACGTCCGTTAACCTTGACCTTGAACTCTTCCTTAAAGAGCTCTTTAGACAGGTCGGCAAGAGCCGGAATAACATCGTAGCCCTTTCCCTCCTCGATTCTGCCGAAGGAGATCTCAAGAACCTTTTTGAGCAGATTCGGCTCGGTGTCAAGGGATTCCATCAGTGTTCCTATTGCACTCTCTATGGCCGCATCAGTATCAATCTCCGTCGTATAGGAAGAATAGTAACCAATCTCCCTTGCAAAGGCACGGGTAATCTGCTGAAAGAAACTGTCGATTGTGGAGACATTGAAGTAGGTATAGTCATTAAGAATCCTCACAAGAAGTTTTCTCGCACGCTTTTTTATAAATGAGCCACGAAGGGACTGGTCCGGAAACTCCTCGATAAGTTCCGGGAGCTGCATGAGGGACTGTATATGAGGCGATTTCCCTTCAGAAAGTTTGAAGAGCTCCCCAAGAATACGCTGCTTCATCTCATCAGTAGCCTTATTCGTAAAAGTTACAGCGAGGACAGACTTGTAGTGATCCACATTGTCCACCCTCGAAAACAGCATCTTAAGATATTCACGGGTCAATGTATATGTTTTTCCGCTACCGGCAGAGGCATTGTATATTTTAAGCATGGCACTTATCTGTTACATATATCTTTAAATGGACAATATCCGCACTTTGTCAGATCATCAGTCATAATAAAGTCGGCATCGGGATTCAATATTTCGAGAAGGGTCTCCTTCATCTCTTCCTTGAAAGCATTGAAACTCTCCTCTGAAGGTACTGCCTCCCTGTAAGATTTCCGGTAGCCCTCCCTGACATAAAAGATATCAAGAGTGACTCTGTCGATGCCGGGCAGAATTCTGTTTTCAGGGGCTGTCAGCAGCAGGAGGTAGAAGTAGAGCTGATCAAGATGTTTGGGCTCAATGCCGGTCTTGACGTTCACACGTCCTGTCTTGTAGTCTACCACCCTATTCCCTATTTCGGTGGAATCTATTCTGTCCACTATACCCTTAAGAGTGACAATGAGCTCCTTCTGCGCATCTACACAGAAGCGACACTTGTACACCTTTTCTGTCTTCATTACGACAAGGCCTCCAACCAATCTATCCGCCTCCAGAGTATAAGTGACATATCTTTTGAGCAATTCCCTGATAACCAAATTTCTACCCCTTATATCTTCACTCTTCATCATTAGAATATCAAGAAAAGCCTTGTCGACAATACTCTCGATATATCTCTTTTCCCTGTGATGTGCGGAGTTGTCATCGGTGTAGATAAGCTCCATTGCCTTATGGAAAAGACTTCCGAAGATGTCAGCACCGATCTCTTCCCGTACCTCATCATCTTCCCTGAGATTTTCTATGTACTGAAAATAGAACCTGACAGGACAGTCCCTGTAGAGAGAGATAGCCGAAGGAGAATACTCCTGCTTCATAAGCTTCTCAAGGATAGATTGATTCTTATGGAAAATGATATTGTTCTCCATTATCATGGATACGGCCGAGGAGACAGTATACCTGTTCAAAACGAAACGATGATGGTACTCGAGCTGCTTTATGTAACGGCTCTCTTCCGATGTCCTTCCTCCCTGTGATGAGGTATCCGACATCAGCCACACCCTCTTTGCCCTCGAGAGTGAACGATAGAAATGGTATGCGCCTATCGAGTCCTGATACTCGTATGTAGGCAGACCAAAACCCTTGCGCAGGTTATAGGGAATTATCGAATTGGAAATGCTTCTTGAAGGGAACACTCCGTCATTCATCGAAAGGATAATAACATTGTCGAAATCAAGTGCCCTGGTCTCCAGAGGTCCCATAATCTGCACTCCTGCAAGCGGTTCACCTGTAAAAGGAATGGAGGTTAGGGATGTCAGCTGACTGAGCAGCTTGAAAAATGTCGAAGAGGTTACCTTGGTGTCAGCCAAGATGGTCGAAAGAAGGTTGATATTCTTCTGATATGCCAGAACAAACTCCCTTTCAAGGCGTTCAATATTGTTTGAAGCTTCGTTACCGGTAATGAAATCAATTGCGCCAAGCAGATACTCTGCAATATCCTGACCTCCTCTGAAAAGAGGCTCAATTTCAGATAACATGGTGAGAGGAACGTAGACCATATTCTTGGATATTATCTCTTTTATGGTCCGTTCACAGAACTCTCTGTGTAACCTCTTGACGATTGGGTGCGAGATGATATCCATTACATTCCGATAGTAGAAAGAGGGTCCGGAGGATAACTCCCTCATACCTTGTCTGAGTGAATAGAGGTTGAGGAAGAGTGAGGCCACATTGCTGTTGCTCAGGCTATAGCCCATAGTTACATTGACCTTTTCAACCTCCTCAGGTATGGAGCTGAGCAGTGGAAAAAGGAGCGATTCATCGGGAAGGACTATACATGTATTGAACAGATCTTCGTTCTTATTATCGCTTTTGAGCTCTCTGAGCAGAGTGCCTGTGTATTTAGCTGATGCTGTAGATGAGGAGAATGAGACTACATTGATTTCGGGATGATTCACGTTTACTTCATACTCTATGGGATAGAACGATGTAAACTCCCTGACATTCTCTTTCATGAAACGGGAAGAGGAATTGTCCTCATCCTTGAGCTCGGGTGTCTGATAGTCCCAATAGAAATCCCCCTTTCCTAAATTCCTGAGCTTTCTCATAAGTCTCTTCTCACACTCATTAAGAGCATTAAGTCCGACGAATACGATCTTTCTGTATCTGTTCAGCTTTGGAAGGATTCCTGCCTCAAATGCCTCATCATCAGCGATACTGTCCGCCACCATTCTGAATATCATCCCTTCATAACCACCCCCTTGAGCGTACAATTGCTCCCTGAACTTGCGGTAGATGGGATACAAGGAGTCCCACATATTCAGAAAAGACTTCGTATTCTTTCCCATCTTGCCAGGCTCCTTTACTACCACACCCCAGAACGATTCAAGCGCCCTCTTCTGATTTTCGGTAAAATCACCCAACGAGAAGATATCATCGAGTTCCTTAAGATCTTTTATGTTACGGTAAAGGGATTCTGCATCGACCAGGTACTTGTCGATATCATCAAAGTCATTCAAAAGAATATCCCCCCAGTAGATGAAGGAGTCAAAAGTCTCAGTAGAGTCAGGCAAGCACTCCATGTACACTTTATAGAGTGTATGCAAAAGCATCACTTTATTATATGTCACCAGCTCCGACAGAGAGCCGAAAAGTTCGCTTACAGTAGTAAGTCCGGGTGAAAAAAACGGAGTGTCAAAACACTCCGTCAAATATTTCTTGAAAAAGAGCGAAGACCTTTTATTGGGAAATACAAAACAGTATTCCCTTATCTGCGGACCGAGGTTGTCTACAAAGGTCTTTGCTACAGATTTTAGAAAAGGCTGCATATTACTGTAGTCTTTCCCTGATTTTCTGTGATGCTTCTTCGTATCCCGGTTTGTTCAGCAGTGCAAACATATTCTTCTTGTATGCCTCTACACCAGGCTGGTCAAAAGGATTTACTCCAAGGATGTATGCAGAGATTCCGCAAGCCTTTTCAAAGAGAAAGAAGAGCTCACCGATATTGTATTCGTCGATACGGTCGATTTCGATGCGCATATTCGGAACTCCTCCGTCAATGTGAGCAAGTCTGGTTCCGAGCTCAGCCATCTTGTTGCAGTGTTCCAAAGATTTTCCTGCGAGGAAGTTAAGTCCATCGAGATTCTGTTCATCTGACTCCACCAAGAGTTCCTTGTTGGTATTTTTTACTGATAGTACAGTCTCAAAGAGCATCCTCTCTCCCTCCTGGATATATTGTCCCATAGAATGCAGGTCTGTAGTGAAGTTCACAGCTGCAGGGAAGATTCCTTTGCCCTCTTTTCCTTCTGATTCACCGTATAGCTGCTTCCACCACTCTCCGATATACTGGAGCTTGGGGTTGTAATTGACAAGTATTTCCACCTTTTTGCCTGCTGCATACTGTTCATTTCTTGCTGCTGCATAAAGGATTGCAGGATTCTTGGCAGAACGTTCACGGCAGAGCTTTGCCATATCCGAAGCTCCCAGGAGCATCTTTCTGACATCATATCCCGCCACGGCAATAGGAAGAAGGCCTACGGGTGTGAGCACTGAGAATCTTCCTCCTACATTATCCGGAATAACGAACGTCCTGTAACCTTCACCATCGGCAAGAGTCTTAAGGGCACCTCTGCTCTTATCAGTTATGGCAACAATACGGGATGCAGCCTCCTCCTTGCTGTAAATGGACTCAATGTGTTTCTTGATGAGTCTGAATGCCACTGCAGGTTCTGTAGTGGTACCTGATTTCGAAATGACTATGCAGGCAACAGATTTACCCTGAAGGTATTCGAGAAGTTCTGCATGGTACTCTTCACTCAGATTGAAACCTGCAAAAACGACTCTTGTCTTCTGAGGATTGATATCTGAGTCGAATGAATGTGAGAGGGCCTCAATTGCAGCTTTGGCACCAAGGTATGAGCCTCCGATACCGATTACTACAACCACCTGTACACCTTTGTCTTTCCACTCCTGTGCTATTGCCTCGCACTCTCCTACAAGTGAGGAAGGAGTCTGTTCGGGTAGATCGAGCCATCCGAGAAAATCGTTTCCGGCGCCTTCTCTGCCTTCCAATACGTCATAGCCTTCAATAGCTTTTTCAATATACTGGTCTGAAGGATTTAGTTCTACTTTAATCATATATTTTAAATTAAGCTGTTTTCAAGTACTTTCATTACTGATCTGGCAAATCTGCCATTATAGAGAATCTCATAAACTGCATCCGCGATTGGCATATCCACACCTAACTTACTGTTGATAGTCTTTATTGCCTTGCTGGCGTAGTAGCCTTCTGCAACCTGATTCATTTCACCTTTGGCTGTCTCTACACTCAGTCCCCTGCCAAGCATCCGGCCGAAAGACCTGTTGCGAGAGAAAGGGGATGTGCACGTTACCAGCAGATCTCCTAAATATGCGGACTTGGATGTATTCCTATGTGTATTTGGATTGGTGGCGTTGATGAACTCCTTCATCTCCCTGAAGCAGCCTGAGATCATCACAGCCATGAAGTTGTCTCCATAACCCAATCCGGCACATATTCCGCAGGCGATGGCGTAAACATTCTTCAACGCTGCCGCATACTCCACACCATAAATATCATTCTCTGGGATAGCCTTCACAAAATAGTTTCTGAAGAATTTGCATATATACTCCGAAACATCCAGATGCTTGGATGAGATGGTTATGTAGGAGAGACGCTCAAGTGAGATCTCTTCCGCATGACACGGCCCTGCTATAACTCCGATCCGGTCAAAGGGAATATTCCTGCTGTCGTGGAAATACTCAGCCACTGTATCATATTTTTCTCCTACGAAACCCTTTATGGCCGAAAGAATGAACTTTCCGTCAAATGAGGCGGTTATCTTCTCCACCTGCGCAAGGAAATATGCTGATGGAATTGCAAAAATCAAAATATCAGACTCTTTCACCACCTTGTCAATATCATCGGTGATATCGAACTTTTCAGCATTGAGTTCCACTGCCGTCAGATACTTGGTATGATGGTGGTACTTTTTGATATGTTCTATGGCGTCCCTATCCCTCATGTACCAATTGAGCTTTCTTCCGTTATAAACCAAGAGCTTAACAATTGCAGTGGCAAAACTACCTCCTCCAATAACACCGAAAACAGGATTATCTACTTTCAATATACTCTTCATAACAACACATTTTCTGTATGAGAACCTATATAATAAGTATCTGCAGAGGCACTTTGAGGGTCTTCAATCGCCCTTCCGGCTGCCTCTACAGCCATCTGGTCACATCTATTATTATAAGGATTGTCAGCGTGCCCCTTCACCCAATGGAGTGTCACAGAGTGTTGCCTGTATATCTTCAGGAAGCGCCGCCACAGATCCTCGTTTGCCTTCTTGGCAAAATTGTTCTTTTCCCACTTGAAGACCCAACCTTTATTGACTGCATCGACCACATATTTGGAATCTGTGTAGATTTCCACCTCTGCCTGTACCCTCTTTATCTTTTCGAGTCCGGTTATGATGCCCAGCAGCTCCATTCTATTGTTGGTAGTCTTGAGGAATCCCTCAGAGAATTCTTTGTAATGGTTTCCACAGCTGAGAATCACGCCATAGCCACCCGGTCCGGGATTGCCCTTTGACGAGCCGTCTGTGTACATCACTATGGGAAGTAATACCATTACTCTTTCTCTTTGTTATTTGAAACAGGGATTGTAGCTTCAAGCACGTTGGCTCTTATCTCTTCATAGTTCCATCTGTTACGGACAATATCGATTGCCTGATAAATGGATGATTTCATTGGCATGGGATTGGCCGTGCCCATCCCTGCAAGCTCGTATGCCGTTCCATGATCGGGCGATGTTCTCACTACAGGAAGACCTGCAGTAAAGTTGACTCCTGAGTCGAATGCAAGAGCCTTGAATGGAATGAGTCCCTGATCGTGATACATCGCAAGCACTGCATCAAATGTATATTGCTGGTGAGTGCTGAAAAAACCATCGGGAGAATAGGGTCCGAAGGCAAGTATATCCTCTCCCCTTGCCGCCTCTACGGCCGGAGCAATGATCTCAATCTCTTCGCTTCCCAAAAGACCTCCGTCTCCGGAGTGAGGGTTGAGTCCCAATACAGCTATTTTCGGTTTTTCAATTCCGAAGTCTTTCTTGAGCGATTCATTCATCAATCTGATTTTACCGACGATCGTTTCCTTATTGATCAAAGAGGCCACCTGACTCAGTGGAACATGGTTGGTAACCACTCCTACTCTCATCTTGTCTGAAATCAGGAACATAAGTCCGTCAGATGCGCCTGATTGCTGAACCAGATACTCAGTGTGTCCGACAAATCCCGGCTTGTGCAGTGCCACAGATTTCTTGTTGAGCGGAGCTGTAACCAGTGCATCTATATCTCCGTTGATCAGATCACGTGTGGCTGTCTCAAGTGAAATCAGCGCAGCACCAGCCCCTTCTGAAGTTGGCTGACCCGGATCGATTTTGAAATTGTCCGGAACGCAGTTGATTATATTGACTCTTTTGGGATGATAGTCCTTCGCAGTATTTATTATATTGGTACTTAGATTCTCTACATCTATGAGCTGCTTTCT
Organism: uncultured Alistipes sp.; assembly: GCA_945787505.1. Lineage (GTDB taxonomy): Bacteria > Bacteroidota > Bacteroidia > Bacteroidales > UBA932 > Coprenecus. The sequence continues at coordinate 6,024 of CALZHC010000032.1, read as the reverse complement.
GTAGAATCCGAATGCTCTGGATGAACCGTAGATGATGGGGACACAGATATCCAACAGGCGCGCATCAGAGAGGGCTCTGATTATCACTTCATACCCAACACCGTTGGTATCACCTTGGGTTATTCCTAATACTATCTTTTTCAACATAAATTTTATATTAACAATAATCTGACAAAGTTAATAAATTCGTTTGAATAAAAGTCAAAACTCCTTATTTTTGTAAGCAAGTATGAAACATATTCTAGATACGGATATAAAATTCCTGACAGGTGTCGGTGAGGTAAGGGCCGGGCTTCTCAACAAAGAACTCGGCATATATACATTCAGGGATATGATTCATACCTACCCGTTCAGATATATCGACAGGAGCAAGATTTACAATATCAGTGAGATAGTTCCGGGAACCGCTTATATCCAAATCCGTGGCACTGTAACGGGAATATCCATGGCCGGCACTGGCAGGTCACAGAGGCTGAGCATCATCCTCAAGGATAGTACAGGCAGTATCGAATTGGTCTTTTTCAAGGGAATCAAATGGGTAAAAGACAAAATTTCCCAAGGCAAGGAGTATTTCGTTTTTGGAAAACCCACACAGTTCAGGGATACAGTAAACATGGTTCATCCGGAAATTGACTCTGTGGATCAGAGGCTTGCCACTCCGCTATCCAAATCCCTGACGGGGGTCTACTCAAGCACTGACAAACTGCGTAACGGCGGGATTACAAACAAGCTGTTTTCCAAGCTTCAAAGTTCTCTTCTGGAAAAGATTAATGGCAAAATCGAGGAGACCCTGCCAGCCCAGATAATCCGCAAGTACAATCTCTGTCCTCTGCCATTTGCCCTCAAGAATATTCACTTCCCGGATGATACTGCCTCACTGGAGGCCGCCAGGTTTCGTCTTAAATTCGAAGAGCTCTTCTTTCTACAGCTTTCTCTGCTCAAACAGAAGTGCATCAGAGGGCGTCTCTCTTCCGGCATACTTTTACCGAAGGTTGGAAAGGCATTCAACGCCTGCTATAACGCCCTGCCTTTTCCGTTGACAGGGGCTCAGAAGAGGGTAATCAAGGAGATTAGGGAAGATATGATCTCAGGACACCAGATGAACCGCCTGCTACAAGGTGATGTAGGAAGTGGCAAGACAATGGTGGCCCTGCTGAGTGCCCTTTTGGCTGTCGACAACGGCTATCAAGCCTGCATCATGGCTCCCACCGAGGTTCTCGCACTCCAGCATTTCAAGAATATCTCGCGTAATCTTGAGGGCACCGGAGTTTCTGTGGCCCTTCTTACAGGCAGTTCTCGCAAGAAGGAGAGAGATGCAATTGACGCTGCGCTCTCAGATGGCTCTCTCAACATCATAGTCGGCACCCATGCACTGATTGAAGAGAGGGTGCGTATTCCGAAACTCGGTCTGGTCATAATCGACGAACAGCACCGCTTCGGTGTGGAGCAGCGCGCAAGGCTGCGCTACAAGTCAGATTTCGCACCTCACATTTTAGTAATGACAGCAACCCCCATTCCCAGAACTCTTGCAATGACCCTGTACGGCGACCTGGACGTTTCGATCATAGATGAGATGCCCCCCGGACGCAAGCCCGTCATGACTATGCATGTCACCGAATCCAAACGCGATTCTCTATACGCTTTTATAAAGAAAGAAATCGCCATGGGACACCAGGCTTTTATTGTCTACCCGCTTATAAAAGAATCAGAGACAATGGATTACAAGAATCTCGAAGAGGGTTTCCAGCAAATCATCAATGAGTTTCCGGCCCCCAAGTACTCCGTAGCCGTGGTTCACGGCCAGCAGAAAAACCAAGACAAGGCATACGATATGGATCTCTTTGCCTCAGGCAAGGCTGATATTCTCGTTGCGACTTCTGTTATCGAGGTAGGGGTCGATGTCCCGAACGCTTCTGTCATGGTTATCGAAAGCGCAGAGCGATTCGGGCTCTCACAGCTTCACCAGCTCAGAGGTCGTGTCGGACGTGGTGCGGAAAAGTCCTACTGCATTCTGATGACAGGATACAAAATGAGCAAGGAGTCACGCAGGAGAATCGAGCTTATGTGTGCCACTACAGACGGATTCGAACTTGCCGAGGAGGATATGAAGATGAGGGGTCCGGGAGACATAGACGGCACCCGCCAGAGCGGTATTGCCTTCGATCTGAAGATTTCCAACCTTTCGAAAGACAATCTCATACTTAATATGGCAAGAGACGCTGCCGCTTCGATTCTCGAACTGGATCCCCTTATGGAATCTCCCGAAACGAAGAGACTTATAGAGCATCTGAACACTCTTCGCCTCAATAACGGCGAAATAATCTCAGACTACTCTGAAATCAGCTGAGGAACCTGCTCTGTCTATTCCAACTATCCTCTCCACTGTTGCAACATCGCAATCTCCTGAGGCCACTTTTGAGGATCAGGCGTTTCAAGAATGAGAGGAATGCCATCAATCCTTGGATCTTTTACAATCTTCTCGAAGAGGTCAAAGCCAATGAAACCTCCGCCCAACACTTCGTGGCGGTCCACCTTTGAACCCACAGCCTTCTTTGCATCATTCAAGTGCATACCCCTGAGGTATCCAAAACCCACTACAGAATCAAACTCTGCCATCACAGCTTCATAATTCTCAACAAGGTCATAACCGGCTGCAAAGGAGTGACATGTATCTATACAGACTCCTACCCTGCTTTTGTCCTCAACCTGAGAGATTATCTCAGCAAGATGCTCGAATCTGTAGCCAAGGTTCGAGCCCTGCCCTGCTGTATTCTCAATTACCGCAGTGACACCCGAAGTCTTGTCAAGAGCTATGTTGATGGATTCAGCTACCCTTCTGAGAGACTCAGTCTCTGAGATCTCCTTCAGATGACTTCCCGGATGGAAATTCAGACGGTCGAGTCCCAGTTCCGCACAACGGCGCATCTCCTCTATGAACGAGTTTCTTGACTTTTCAAGTCCCTCATCAGAGGGGTGCCCCAAGTTAATGAGGTAGCTGTCATGGGGAAGAATCGATGCAGGTATGAAACCATACTCTTCGCAGCGGCTTCTGAAAAGCCTGATGCTTTCGGCCGAGAGAGGCTGTGAGAACCACTGTCTCTGGTTCTTTGTAAAAAGGGCAAAAGCGTCAGCCCCGATCTCTTTAGCATTCAATGGGGCATTCTCAACGCCACCCGATGCACTCACATGAGCTCCTATATACTTCATAACAACATTATTTAGTTATCTATTCCGTTTCTGTTACACGCACTTCGTCGACACCGAAAATACACCTGAGTGAACTTACTGCCGATTCAAGTTGCTCAAGCGAAGTTACACAAAATTCTATTTCACTCACAGCAATCCTATCAATATTTTCACTGACAATCTTGTTCATCGAGAGTTTCAGACGGTCCGTGATACACTCTATAATATCACTCAAAAGATGATAGCGGTCTACACCCCTAATAGTAAGCCTTACCGGGTAAGTAAATGTAGGATTTTTTTTGAAATCCACAGCTACGATTGAATCACCCTCTTCTGAAGCGAGTTTTATTGCCTGAGGGCAGTTCCTCTTGTGAATAATGATTCCGCCATTTTTATCATCGAAGCCTACAACCTCTTCACCAGGAATCGGATGACAGATGGGGCAGCGCTCGTATTCCAAAGCGGGCAGGTTCTGAAGATAACTCTTCAGGGAACGTTTTGCCTTATAGGTAGAGACGTGGTCAAGCCAGTCCTTTTCAGGGAAAGAGTCCGAATCTTTGAAAATCCTTACACAGTCACCACGATGAAGAACAGTCTTGACTGAGGAGAGCTTACCGTTAATCTTGGCATAGTGGGCGTGCATACCTAAATCGCTGTGTATCTCAAAGGCAAAGTCGAGTGCGGTCGCCCCCTTTGGCAGCATTATACCCTTTCCTTCCGGAGTAAAGGCCATTATGTCATCATTGTAGAATGTGGAAGTGATTCCATCCATATAATCAATATCTGACTGATGGAAGACAATGTCGTGAAGCACATTTTTGAACTTCTCTATCCATCCGTGTACACTGTCTTCGTATTTATCAAGGGCACATCCCAAAAGGGAACTCTTGATCATCCTTTCTGAAGAGATGTGGATCTCTTCCCACTTTCCTACATCATTGAGTATTTTTACATGGAAACTCTGATAGCCATTTTCTTTGGGAGCATCGATATAGTTGGTGACACTGCCCGGTTTTTCCTTGAGAACATCAGTAATGGCGGCATAAATTCTCAGAGCACAGATTTTGTCAGAATACTCTTTATTGGAGGTATATACAATCCGGAAATATCGCTTGCCCTCAACATGATGAAAATCCGAATCAGTGGTCTGCATCTTTCGCCACACACTATAAGGTCTTCTGTACCTTAGCTCGATTCTGGTATCTAAATCCAATACAGAGAGTGCCTTTTCCAACTTAGCGGTGAAACTGTCAAGTATCTCCTTAGTCCCTACCTTCTCTTCCTCTATCATCTTGTCGATAATTTCATAATCTTTGGGACAACGGTAACGGAACGAGAGATTCTCCAGCTCACACTTGATATGATAGAGTCCCAGCCTGTTTGCCAGAGGTGCATAGAAATAGTCTGTTTCTCCTGCAATCTTCATCTGCTTGTCAGGTCTCATACTATCTAAAGTACGCATATTATGCAGACGGTCGGCAAGTTTGATCAGAATGGCACGGATATCGTACTGTACTGAGGCGAGTATTTGGCGATAATTGTCCACCTGTTTGGAACGTTCGTATTTCTCCTTCTTCTTCTTAGTGACCACACCTACAAGAAAGGCCACATCCTCTCCGAAACGCTCCTTAATCTCACCGATTTTACAATCAGTATCCTCGACGACATCGTGAAGCAGAGCTGCAATAATGGGATTGGGGCCCAAAGAGAGCTCCTCTGCTACAATCTTTGCTACACTTACAGGGTGCATAATATATGGTTCACCACTTTTGCGCATCTGTCCCGAATGGGCATCACGTGCAAGCTCGTATGCTTCCCGGACTTTGGCGATTTCAGATTCATCCGCACTGACTTTCAGCCTGTCAAGAATAGATTCCATATCTTTTTCGACACCGGCCATACATGCCCGTATCTGTTCATCATTGAGTTTCATAATGGATTGGATTAATGGTTAAGTAATATGGAGTTTCAGATTTCAAAGTCGAGACAGCTGCGCTGCGCAGTATATGGGCGTACTTTTCCGTTGGCCACTGCAAGATGTTCAGGATGTGAAGCATACACTTTAAGTGCTTCGGGTGATTCCAATGTGCTGTCAAGCATCAGATCCGCCGTTGAAGAATCTAAACGGCCATCAGTGTAGACCTTGACATCCAGAAGGCCCGGAACTTTTCCAACCAGTGATTCCAGACCTTCCTTTATCTCTTTTTTTACTCTATTCTTTTCAGCATCAGACATCTCACTTTTGAGAGTCCACAATATAATATGTTTGATCATAATATGGCATTTTGCATTTTTGGACGAAATGCAAATATAACAAAAAAATCCTCTCACTCGAGCTCTTTCTGTGGTATTATGATCTCAGATTCATGTTTCTTTTCAGAGACATTACCATATTCATCATATCCAATAGAGAGCACCTCTTTCCCATAAGTTATCTTCGCAAGATAATCACTGTCAATCCATCTCAAGTCATTCAACCTGAGGACATCTGCTCGACTACACTTGATCTTTTTATCATCATAGACAATGACAGGATGTCCGCTTCCACTACTGATACCGACAGCTTCATATATAAAAAGATGTTCAGAATCTTCCGCCTTCATTATCAAACCCGGAAGCCCACATAACTTCCAAGGGCCCATACCAACAGGCTGATATCTGTCGACGCAGATCTTTTGGCAGCGATAATATAAGGACTCTCACCTAAGGCGTGTTGGTTGTGTTGGAGTTATTTGACGTATTTGACGTGTTGGACGTATTGGAAGAGCATATTTTATGCGTATTTCTGCTTGAATCTAACTGAAAAAGCATAATTTCGGTGATAATATGGAGAAATGC
>CALZHC010000031.1 GCA_945787505.1 uncultured Alistipes sp. | reverse complement strand
AATTGTAGATATTCAGAACTCCGTCAAGGTCACTCGTAAAGTAAAGGAAATCATCTGATGATTTCAGCCCCGTAATACTCTGATACTGAAGATCTGAAACCCTTCTCCACTGGTCCTGCGGAGAATCGAGAGCATAGATAGCCATTCCCTCTTTTGTCACTGTGGTGCAATAGATAGTCTCACCTAAATAGGTCGTCTCCTTGGCAATACCATTCTCAGCCGCCCTCTTTCTGTATATTTCCTTTCCTGTGGATGAATCAAGCACCACCAGATAGCTTTCCCCCTCAACAGTGAATGAAACGGCAGCTATTTTGTCTGACTTTGGAGATGGCGCCGGATTAAAGAGTTTTTTTCCTGTACCCAGACTGCGAACTCTTCCGTTATTGAGGTCAAGACAATATATGAGAGAGAAATCTTCATATCCTGATGCCTCTCTGGAAACAGTCTCACTCCAGTAGATATACCTTTTGCCGTCATAAGTCAGCCTTGAGTGGACAGGATTGAAATGCCTTATGAAATGTTCTCGTCCCAAGGAGTCGATATATACCATAATATCCGAATACTCCATACCCTCCTTCAATGCTATAACACCATTGTTATACTTTGATTCCATGCAAGTTATGGGAATAGGATTGGTGTAGTTGGCGTAGAGGCGTTCTCTCTTTCCGCTCAGCGGGGATGGATGCGTCAGTTTCCCCCTTTTGAGAAGGTCGTTCTTGAACACATAGTGCAGCTCCTGCTGGCTCTGTTTAAAATAGTTGTTGCGGCCGATACCGGTAATAGTCTTTGCCGGGTCCAGAAGAGTCGGAATATCATACCATCTCTGACGGATTATCGCATGGTTCTTTCCAGGGAAATAAAAATCATTAGTTTTATAAGCAATAAAACTTTCAAGCAGGTAGCCGTAAACATAGTGGTTGGAATAATAATCATGATAGGAACCGAAGAGCATCCTGTCCCGGCTTCTAAAATCCTGCTCAAGATAAAGAGCCCGTGTATGTCTTAAAAAATCAGCACTTCTTCCCCTTCCACTGCGTGTCATCTGTGTTTCGGCAACCACTGCATCCCCCTCAAGAGTGAACTTACTGGTGAAAAGGCCTAGGCCTATACCTGTAACCTGTTCCCCAATAAGATAATAAAAAGTTTTATAAATACCTCTTGTGTAATGCTCTACCTGGGCAACATGACGGGACTCATGAATAGCCAGATGCTCCTCCCACCAGTCTGCACTGCCATCATACATATCAGGGGTGGTGACCAGCTCCATTCTTTTTGGAGCCCAAGAGACCAGACCATTGCTCATAGTGGTGTAAGGATGCAGTACGACAGGTATAGGCTCAGGATTAATCATTTGACCCTTAATAACATAAGGCCTCCATTTCTCAAGATTGGAGATGTAGATTCGAGCCAAAGAATCACACTCGCGCGGATATATCAGACGATAGTTCTCGGATTTTATCTCTCGCCATCGCGCTCGAGACGGATCATCTTTTGATGTAAAAAATTGAGCATTAGAAGATTCAGTTCCAAGCAGAATTATGGAAACGAAAAAAACTATCCGGAAGAGCCTTTTATTATTGTATAACATCGTCAAGATAATTATATTTGCGAACAAATTTCCTGCAAATATATGAATATAATTCTTCACATACTCACCCTTTTGGGTTCCATTGGTCTTTTCCTATTCGGGATGACACTGATGAGCGAGTCATTGCAGAAAGTTGCAGGAGCAAAACTAAGGTCTACACTTGCCTCCATGACCTCCAATTCTCTGAAAAGAGTCCTTACCGGATCCATAATAACCTCAGTAATCCAATCCTCCACTGCCACTACGGTAATGGTCGTGAGTTTTGTCAATGCGGGTCTGCTTCCATTGGCTCAGGCGGTAGGGGTCATCATGGGGGCCAATATTGGTACCACTGTCACTGCATGGGGAATAACCCTACTTGGGTTCGAGGCTGACATATCTGCCATCTCATTGCCCCTGATCGGCATCGGCTTTATCCTCAAAATGTTCAAATCCGGCAAGAAGAGAGATATCGGCAATATGATTATCGGTTTTGCGATGATCTTCCTCGGTCTTGAATTTTTGAAGGACATTGTCCCTGAGCTGAGCCCGGACAGTCCCATACTTGGCTTCTTCAGGAGCTGCACCGGCCACGGATTCCTCTCCGTCCTCTTCTTCATACTGGTCGGAACTCTCTTTACCATAGTATTCCAGTCATCCAGCGCAATGATGGCTGTCACCTTGGTTATGGCCAATCAGGGATGGCTGCCATTCGACATGGCTGCTGCGATGGTCCTCGGGGAGAACCTCGGAACTACAATTACCGCAAATATTGCTGCTGCCGTTGGCAATATCTCAGCTAAAAGGGCAGCATTTGCACACACTATATTCAATCTGTTTGGCATAATATGGGCGCTGATTCTCTACAAGCCGTTCCTTTGGGTAGTCTCGTATATTGTCCATCTGATAGGCGGAGGATATCCGGATGATGACCCGCAGTCACTCCTTTACGCCATATCCACTCTCCATACCCTGTTCAATATCATCAACACACTAATTCTTATATGGTTCACAGACTATATAGTAAAACTTGTCTGCATCATCATAAAGGGCAAGAAAGAGAGCGATGATGAATCCAGGCTCAAATATATCAGCAGCGGCATAATCAACACTCCCGAACTTGCAATCGAGCAGGCAGAGAAGGAGATTTCGCACTTTTCAGATATCGTCAGCAAACAGTTAGCATACGTACGTGAGGCCGTAAATAAGTGCGACGACACATCAGCATTCGATGATTATTACAGGAAGGTCGAACACTACGAACAGATTACAGACCGAATCGAATTTGAGATTGCAAAATATCTGGGACACCTCAGATGCGGGGACCTTTCTCCTGACAGCTCCGGACGTGTTCAGGCGATGTACAGGATCATAAGTGAGATGGAAAGTATGGGTGATTCAGGATACAATATTGTGAGGATCCTCAGACGCAAGAACATGCACAACAGACATCTTGATACCAGGATGACCGGCAATATCAACAAAATGCTCGATTTGGTCGGCAAGGCAATGGAGATAATGAGATCAAACCTTGAAAATGATTACGGTTCTGTAAAGGAGATTTCAGGTGCACAGGAGGCCGAGAACAGTATCAATTCATTCCGTGACCAGCTTAAAGAACTGCACATCAGGAGTATTGAGGAGGGAGAAGAGGACTATCTGCTGGGCGTATATTATACAGACATTATTTATGAATGCGAAAAGATAGGAGACTACATAATCAATGTCTCCGAAGCGATTGTTGAAATATATTAGATAACACCATTATAAAATGAACAAAGCAACCTTCGACGAAGCATTGTCTCAAAGCCGAGAATACTTCAAGGGCGATGAGTTGGCCGCCAATGTGTGGATCAACAAATACGCCATGAAGGATTCATTCGGCAATCTCTATGAGACGTCCCCGGAACAGATGCATCACCGGATTGCGAATGAATTCTACAGAGTAGAGTCAAACTACCCGAATCCCTTGACAAAAGAGGAGATATTCGACCTTCTTAAAGAATTCAAGTATATCATCCCACAAGGAGGTCCTATGGCAGGTATTGGAAACGACTACCAGGTGGCCTCTCTCTCTAACTGTTTTGTTATTGGCAACAGAAATACTGCAGACTCATACGGAGGAATCCTCAAAATCGATGAAGAGCAGGTACAGCTCATGAAACGCAGAGGAGGTGTAGGACACGACCTCTCACACATCAGACCCGCAGGAAGTCCTGTTCTCAACAGCGCACTCACATCCACCGGTGTTGTACCATTCATGGAACGCTACTCCAACTCTACCAGAGAGGTAGCTCAGGACGGACGTCGCGGTGCCTTGATGCTCTCAATCTCGATCAAGCACCCGGACTCAGAAAGTTTTATCGATGCCAAAATGGAAAAAGGCAAAATAACCGGTGCCAACGTCTCTGTTAGAATAGACGATGAGTTTATGAATTGCGCTCTCAACAACAAGAAGTACATTCAGAAATACCCCATCGACTCCGATACTCCGAAGTACTCCAAAGAGATTGACGCACCGGCTCTGTGGAAGAAGATTATTCACAATGCATGGAAATCCGCTGAACCTGGTATTCTGTTTTGGGATACCATCACACGCGAATCTATTCCTGACTGCTATGCTGACCTTGGATACAAAACAACCAGCACAAACCCATGTGGTGAAATTCCCTTGTGTCCATACGACTCATGCAGGCTGATCGCCATAAATCTTTACTCTTATGTAAAGAATCCTTTTACACCTGAGGCAACATTCGATTTTGACCTGTTCAAGAATCACGTAGCCAAGGCTATGAGACTCATGGATGACCTTATCGATCTCGAAATGGAAAAGATAGAGGCTATCCTGCACAAGATTGACAGCGATCCTGAAGATTACGATGTCAAGAGAACAGAGATTGAGTTATGGAACAAGATCAAGGAGAAATCTCTCGGAGGAAGGAGAACAGGACTCGGAATCACTGCAGAAGGCGACATGCTTGCTGCACTTGGACTCACATACGGTTCAGATGAGGCTATTGAATTTGCTGTCAAGGTACAGAAATGCCTTGCAATAGAGGCTTACAGATCGTCCGTAAACATGGCACGCGAGAGAGGCGCATTCCCGATATACGACTCCTCAAGAGAAAAGGACAATCCCATGATCAACAGAATCAAGGGTGAAGATGAACAGCTCTATCTGGATATGCTGAAATATGGCAGAAGAAACATCTCCATGCTTACTATTGCCCCTACCGGCACCACCTCTCTCATGACACAGACTACATCCGGAATCGAACCTGTATTCCTCCCATTCTACAAGAGAAGGAAAAAGGTGAACCCCAATGACAAGAATGTCAAGGTTTCATTCAAAGATGAGAATGGGGACTGTTTCGAAGAATATATGGTATTCCATCACCACTTTCTTACATGGTGCCGTGTGAACGGATATGACATTGAGACTGTAAAGGATATGAGCGAAAAGGAGGTCGCTGCACTTGTTGAGAAATCACCTTACCACAATGCCACTTCCAACGATATAGACTGGGTGGCAAAGGTCAAAATGCAGGGAGAGATACAGAAATGGGTCGACCACTCCATAAGTGTTACCGTAAACCTGCCACGCGACATCAAGGAAGAGATGGTGGCAAAGGTCTACGAAACAGCATGGAAGTCAGGATGCAAAGGAATCACTGTCTATAGGGACGGCTCACGTACAGGGGTGCTCGTATCGGCCAATGAAGGCAAAAGCATCAGACCCAAGAAACGTCCCAAATCACTCGAAGCAGACGTGATCCGATTCAAGAATGGAAACGAACATTGGATTGCATTTGTTGGCAAACAGAATGGGAAACCCTACGAAATCTTCACAGGTCTTACAGACGACTCGAGAGACCTGCCTTTAGGAATCAAGACCGGAACTATAGTCCGTGAGGTCGAAGAAGACGGCAAAAGCCGTTACGACTTCCACTACAAGGACCGTTTCGGATATCCCGGAGTTCTCGGTGGAATCTCTCACATGTTCCAGCAGGAATATTGGAACTATGCAAAACTCATATCAGGAGTCATCCGTAACGGAATGCCTATTGTAGATATCCTTTCACTCGTAAAAGGTCTCAACCTCAACGATGAAAGCATCAACACATGGAAGAACGGTATCGAACGGGCACTCAAGCAGTATATTCCCAACGGAACACGTGATGAAAGCGGTCAGAAGTGCGAGATGTGCGGCTCCTCCAATCTTATTTATCAAGAAGGGTGTCTGATCTGTCAGGATTGCGGACACGGAAAATGCGGCTGATGAATATAGTTATATACCCACACCCCAAAATCAATATAGGTCTTCGTATCGTGAACCGTCGTCCTGACGGTTTTCACGATATAGAGACCTTGTTTTATCCGGTGGACAATTTCAAGGATGTCCTTGAAATCACGGAATCTGAAGTATTCTCCTTCAACAGGTACGGGAACCCATATCCGCTAAAGGATGAGAACCCCGAAAACGACCTTTGTGTCAAGGCATACAGGCTGCTGGAAAGAGATTTCAATCTCCCCCCTGTAGAGATACACCTGTATAAAGGGATTCCTGTCGGAGCGGGAATAGGAGGAGGCTCGGCGGATGCAGCATGCACACTCAAGGCACTTAACAGACTATTCGGGCTGAAACTCTCACAGGAGAGACTTGCCACATATGCTGCACAGTTGGGAAGTGACTGTCCATTCTTTATATATGACACACCTATGACAGGAAGAGGCCGGGGGGAGATTCTGGTTCCATACAACAATGAAACCATAAACAGTCTTAAAGAGAACTTCTCCATCAAGATAGTACACCCGGGAATCCATATCTCCACAGCAAAGGCATACTCGTCCGTGACTCCCCATCCTGTGGAGACTCCCATTGAGCAACTGCTTGAACAGCCTGTACAGGAGTGGAAAAAGAATGTTACAAATGATTTTGAGAAGCCCCTCTTTGAAGAATTTCCTGAACTGCGTCGCATAAAGGAGTCCCTCTACAATGAAGGTGCTCTCTATGCCTCAATGAGCGGCAGCGGTTCAGCACTCTTCGGACTCTTCAGAAGAGAATACAAAAAATAAAAGGAGCACCCCTCTGCTAAATAAGTGCCCCTTCCTTTTGTACTAAAACCTAAACCTGACATATAGATGCAAGATGAATATCAAACGTTGCATTGTATGTCAGATTTTTTTTATTTTTTCTTGAAATAAAAAATAATGCTATATTTGCGCTCAAGATTGACCTATGGTGTAATGGTAGCACTACAGATTTTGGTTCTGTCTGTCGAGGTTCGAATCCTCGTAGGTCAACTTAAAAGGGTCTGCAACATTATTCTGTCGCAGACCCTTTAATTTTTTCTTTATCTTTATATTACTCTATCCTACCAACCAAACCATAATATGGTTGTCGAATATCTCGTAATTCAGCTCGAACTCCTCCTCGGTTCCATCTTTGTGAATAAAAGTGGCTTCCAGTTCTCCTTCAGCTTTCGGATTGAATTTTTCAACCTCTATCTGTTCAGCAAAGTCGACTCCGTTGCGGGACATCCTTTTATAGATGGCCTCCTTGGCACACCAGTAAATCGCAAGCTGTAGATTTGTATTCTTGTCCGAGAGATCCTCTTTTTCATCTTCTGAAAGAGCCTTTTTCTCGACAGCAGAGAAATCTCTGTCTAAGCTTTCTATATCGATTCCGACATCGAGTTCCTTATGTGCGATAATGGCGGCATATTTGGAACAATGGGTGATGCTTATCTCCACTGCACAATTCTGCAGATAGGGTTTTCCGTTATCATGATGCCCCAAATAGAGTTTCTCAGGAAACATTTCATTAAGGAGGGCCCTCACTGCAAGTTTTTCTTTTCTTCTGGCAGCACTCTTAAGGAGCTGCAATTCTTCAAGTTCATCGTTAGGAATAGGCGAGCACAACCGTCGTAAGTCATCCTCGTCTTCCGATATTTCCCAAATGGCGATCTCTGCGCCGTTTTCCAATTGTTGTCTACTATATAGTCCCATTCTTATGTTAGATAGTATGTGCAAAGAAAAGGAGTTATTTTAATATTCCAAAATAAATTTGTCAGTTGTAGAGAACATCTGCAATCTCTGACTTGATCTGAGCCTGTGTGAAGGGATCAAAAGAAGAGATTCTTGCACGGTGGCTTCCTTCAGGATGGATATAGAACTTCATATTCTCCTTGTGCGGATCAGCCGGCTTCACTGCAGTCCAGGGGTCAAACTCTCCATATATGAAGATAAACTTGGCATCAGTCTCCAGCAGGAAGGCACTGATCTGATGATAGAGTTTTGTACTGAAATGGAATTTCTTGCCTTGAGGAAGCATAATCTTGTGAAGATAGTCCCTTGTATTGTTGATAGAGAAGAGCTTCCTGTATTTTCTAAAAGGCTTCAGGTCATATCCGTAGTATCCAAGCTCTTTGGCAGCCTGTACAAAGAAAGGGGTAGTCGAGCTCCATTTAACGAAATAATCGGGGGAGCAGACAGAGATGAAATAATTGAAAAGTTCCTTATCAGAGGCATCGCAAGAAGGAATCTGGTCGACGGGATAACCCCACTGCCAAAATGCAAAAGAGAATTCAAGCAGATTGTAATCATAGATATGGTCAACAGGCAGATTGAACTCAAGTTTGTTTGCCTTGCAAAGTGAGTCAAATGCAGGCAGCAGCCTCTCTTTTCTCTTGAGTATTTCAATCTGGAAATTGAGAACTCTCTCCCTTTCCTGTGGTGTTCCCACAAAATCTGCAATGAAACTTTCATGCCTTCCGTCCTGAGCGGCCCGGCAAAGAGGGCCCACATATGGAACTGAAAGATCCACATCATCAGGGAAGAAGGTTCTGTATATCATTGTATTCTGTCCGCCTTTGCTGATACCGGTAGAGATCCATTTGCCGTTATAGAGACTCTTGAAGGCTGTAGTTACATTATGAAGGTCATTGGCTGCATTCTCTCCATTAAGGTATGTCCAGTCGATTTCCGAAGGTTCCAGACCCTTGTATGGAGATGACTCTGCAAAATAACGATGTTCAACAAGAATATTGTTCGTATTGAACATTCTTGAGATCTCATCTCTGTATGCAGGACGCATTGCATAGTTTCCTGCATATCCTTCAGTGACTATTACAGTTGCACTGTCACAATCCACATGACCTATAAAAATTCTTTGGGTGAAAGTTCCCTTTGAAAGGTCCTTGTGGTCAATAGGCTGTTCGAACAGACAAAGATATTTTTCTCCGAATTCCGAACTTTCCAGCTCAATTACAGATTTGACCTGAGGTATTGATTCAAGTTTTTCCTTGAATGATTGCCCGTATAATGTATTGCCCGCAAGCAAAAAGGCAAGTGCCATAACGGCAGCATAAAAGCATCTCTTAGTAAAAAGCATATTCAAACAATTTAAGTGGGGTACGAAAGTAGTGAAAAATAGTTATTTTTGCCAATTATATTTAATTGTAGCGTAAAAATGAGAAATTTTATAGATGAACTCAAATGGAGAGGAATGATTCAGGACATCATGCCTGGAGCCGAAGAGATGTTGACTAAGGAGCAGTGTACTGTATATGTTGGCATTGACCCCACTGCTGACTCCCTCCATATAGGTCACCTTGTAAGTGTAATGATGCTCAAGCATCTTCAGGAGTGCGGACACAAACCTATTGCTCTGATAGGAGGTGCTACAGGAATGATCGGTGACCCCTCTATGAAGTCACAGGAGAGAAACCTTTTGGATGAACAGACATTAAGACATAATAAGGATGCCATCAAAAAACAGCTTTCAAGATTTCTTGATTTTGAAAGTGACGCCCCCAACGCAGCCGTACTGGTGAACAACTATGACTGGATGAAGGACTACTCATTCCTTGATTTTGCAAGGGAAATCGGCAAACATATTACCGTCAACTACATGATGAGCAAGGATTCCGTGAAGAAAAGGCTCAGCGGAGAGGGCAGAGAGGGCATGTCTTTTACCGAATTCACCTATCAGCTTCTTCAGGGATACGATTTCATGTATCTGTACGAACACTACGGATGCAAACTTCAGATGGGCGGCAGTGACCAATGGGGCAACATGACCACAGGAACAGAGCTCATAAGAAGGAAGCTCTCCGGTGAGGCATACGCCCTTACCTGGCCTCTGATGACCAAAGCCGATGGCGGCAAGTTCGGAAAGACCGAAAAAGGAAACATCTGGCTATCACCTGATTACACTTCTCCTTACGCATTCTATCAGTTCTGGCTCAACGTAACTGATGATGATGCAAAGAAATATATAAAGATCTTTACTTTCCTCTCTCCGCAGGAGATAGAGAATATTATTGCCCAGCACAATGAAGCCCCCCACCTTCGCAATCTACAGAAGATCCTTGCACGCGAAATCACCCTCCTCGTACATGGGGAAGAGGAGTATGAAAAAGCCGTGAATGCTTCCGGTATACTCTTCGGAAATTCAACTTCAGAAGCGCTCAGATCGTTGGATGAAAAGACATTCCTCAGCGTATTCGAAGGTGTTCCCACCTTCACTGTATCAAAGGAGTCCCTTCCTGCAGATGTCATATCACTGCTCGCTGTCCATACACAGGTATTCCTTTCAAAGGGCGAATGCCGCAAGATGATTCAGGGCGGAGGTCTGTCCGTCAACAAGGAAAAATGCACCTCTACAGATGCCACCTTCTCTGACGCAGACCTTATCAACGGCAAGTACCTGCTGGTCCAGAGAGGCAAGAAGAACTACTACATAATAAAATTCGAATAGCATGGAAGGAGAAAGCACAAGACAGCTTAAAGTTGCAAGACAGATCCAGAAAGATGTAGCCGAGATTATCAGAAGTAAAGGAATGGCCGCTTTTGACGGTGCCCTTGTATCAGTGAGCGGTGTCAAGATCAGCCCTGATCTGGCAGTGGCCAGAATCTATGTAAGTATCTTCCCCTCCAACAAACAGAAAGGGGTTCTCGAGATTATCAACTCCATGTCCAAAACCATCAGAGGGGAACTGGGAAGATTGGTAGCTAAGCAGTTTAGAATCGTTCCTGAGCTGATATTCAGTCTTGACGATTCGCTCGATTATGTAGAGCGAATCGATGAACTCCTCAAGAAATAACAAGGGATGAATCTCTCCTCCTTTATAGCTAAAAGGTATCTGTTCGCCAAGAAGTCGCACAATGTCATCAATATCATATCGCTCATAAGCGCAATCGGTATTGCTATTGGCAGTTGTGCACTGGTGATTATACTCTCTGTCTATAATGGTTTTGAGCAGGTGGTAGGCGAAATGTATGACAAGGAATCACCCGATTTTGTCATCAATTCTACCAATTCACTATACTTTGACGCATCCGACCCTCTGTTTGACCCAATAAAGGAGGACAAGAGGGTCGCATCATTCCATCAGGTGATAAGTGAGACTGTATTTGCCCTTTACGGCAATAAGGAGGGTGCTATTACAGTAAAGGGAGTAGACACACTCTATAACCCCTCATACAAACTCTATCATGGGGATATTCCACATGCTGTGGTAGGTGGTAAGATAGCATACAAATTCAAGGTCAACACCCGCCTTGTGGAACCGCTTACACTTTTCTTCCCGAAAAGAAACAAGGATATTTCACTCTCCAATCCCCTATCCTCTCTGAATTCTGCCTCCTTCTACCCCAATACAATCCTTAGCTTCTCAGATGCTGTTTCGAGAGACCTTGTCATAGTTCCAATCGACAAAGGGCGTGAACTGCTGGATCTGCAGGAGAACTCAGCAAGTTATGTTGAAATCAGGCTCAAAAACGAAAACAACTCTGCCTCATTCGAGAAATTCCTTCAGAAATCGCTTCCTGAAGGATTCGAAATCAAGAACAGATTCAAACAGAACGAAACTGTCTTCAAGATGATGAAAATAGAGAAAGGAGTTATCTTCATCATACTGCTGTTTATTATGGCTGTGGTATGTTGTAACATCTTTGGATCACTGACCATGCTCATAATCGAAAAGAGAGATGACATTGCCACACTTAGCTATTTGGGAGCACCGGAACGCACAATCCGCAATATCTTCATGAAGGAGGGTGCCATGATAATTGTTTACGGGAGTCTCACAGGCATTGTTCTCGGAATACTCCTCTGCATGATTCAGAAATATATCGGTATAATAAAAATGCCGGACAGTTTTGCATTGCAATACTATCCGGTCATTATTAAGTGGAACGAGATTCTGTTTTCCTTCGCAGCCATTACATTTATCGGCTGGATTATTATAAGAATCAGTCAATTACCATTTCGTCGATTAAGTGGGATGCCCCGGCAAGGCGATCAATGACAAAGAGCGCATACCTGATGTCAAGCGCAATGTTCCTGCACAATTCAGGGTCAAAGGCGATATCACTCATGGTTCCTTCCCAGACTCTGTCGAAATTCACTCCTATGAGTTTTCCCTCTGCATCTATTACCGGTGAGCCGGAGTTTCCGCCTGTTGTATGGTTGGTGGCAATAAACGCAACAGGAACAGTTCCATCGACTTCCCATCTTCCGTAATCCTTATTTGCACACAGATCTCTCAATGATTGGGGAATATTATAGTCGTAGATATCCGGATTGTCTTTCTGGAGGATTCCATCGATTGTCGAGCGGTGGAGATAAGTGATTCCATCTGCCGGCTTGTAACCCTGAACTGTTCCGTATGCTATACGAAGCGTCAGATTGGCATCAGGATAGAAACTCTTTTCAGGCATGAACTCCCGGAGCCCTTTCACATACCTTCTGTAAAGAAGGTCAAGCTGCGATTTTTCCTTGCCAACTAATGCCAAAAGGTCAGTAAATCTTTCCATAAATGCAGATCCAAGGATTACAAAAGGATCATCCGCAAGTTCTTGGTCAGTAGCACCAATCAGTCTGGATTCACAAGTAAAACAACTCTTCTCAAATAGTGACTCCGCCAATTTCTCAATAGATCCATCTGACTCTTCCATCATCTTTGTGAAAATCTTCGGATGATAGAGGGAATCAATGTTCTCAACGAACCTGCTCATCACCTCCACAAAACATTCACGGTCTATCTGCTGACAGTAATCCTTGAAAAATTCAGCACGGAGGTTATCCCTATTCTTCTGGGCAGACTTTGTATAGCTTACTGCAAACCTGAGGGCCTCAACAGAGAGAGGTGCCTCCATATAGTAATCATTCACGAAGAGAATCTCTTCCATTGCTGAGAACTTCTCCTTTAGCGATTCTACCACAGAGGAATACTCCTCTTTTCCGGCTGCCCACTCAGAAAATGCACTTTCAAGCTCCCTCTTGGAGTCCACCGTACCAAGTTTGTTTATTCCTTTAGACTCTCCCTGCCATTTTTTCCACGCATTGGCAACCGAAGCATTCTTGGAAGCATACTGGATACGTATTGCAGGTGAACTCTCCATATATTTTTTCTGAATTCCCAGTCGTGCTGTCCTAAGAGCGATTTTATGAGGATTCGAACGATTGGCTATAAAATCAGCCTCGTCAGAGATAATATACTCTCTGGTGGAACCTGGAAATCCGTAGACAAATGTAAAATCCCCCTCGTTCACACCCTGAGTAGATATTTCGAAAAACTTCTTGGGCGTATAAGGGACATTGTCAGGCGAGTAGGGTGCGGGATTGTTATCCTTGTCCGCATAGATTCTGAACAGACTGAAGTCTCCTGTATGACGAGGCCACATCCAATTGTCAGTATCACCTCCGAATTTGCCGATTGAACTGGGGGGAGCACCTACAAGACGCACATCACTGAATACCTGATAAAGGAAGAGGTAGTAGGTATTTCCATAGAAAAGCGGAAGGATATCCGCCTTATATCCAATCCCCTCCTTTTCCACTTCCGAAATAATCAGCTTTGAATTTTCAGCAATAATACCAAGTCTGGTCTCTTCGTCCATCTGCTCAGTGTATCCCTTGAGCACTCTCTCAGTAACATCTTCCATCCTCACAAGGAAACTCACAGTAAGTCCAGGGTTGGGAAGTTCTTCATTGAGGTTCATTGCCCAGAATCCATTGGTAAGATAATCATGCTCGAGGGAACTGTGTGACTGAATCTGTCCAAAACCACAGTGGTGGTTGGTTATCAGCAGTCCTTTGGAAGAAATCAGCTCCCCTGTGCATCCTCGTCCGAACCTTACAATACCATCCTTGAGCGAAGAATTATTGATACTATAAAGATCTTCTGCACTGAGTTTCAACCCCTTTGACTGCATATCTGCTATTCTTTCATGTATTAGGGAGGGAAGCCACATCCCTTCATCTGCCATCGACTTTGTGAAAGGAAGGCTCACAAGCGATATCAATGCTAATAGGTGTAGAGTGTATTTTTTCATTTTAAATAGATTATTTTCACAAATATATCTATTTTTGCGCTATATATTATACTCTTTAAAGTCTGTTTTTATGAAATTCTTTATTGATACTGCAAATCTGGATCAGATTCGTCAGGCTTACGAAATGGGCGTACTTGACGGAGTTACCACCAACCCCTCACTGATGGCTAAAGAAGGCATCAAAGGCAAAGAAAACCAGCACAAACATTATGTTGACATCTGCAACATCGTCAAATCAGATGTCAGTGCGGAAGTCATCTCTACCGATTACGAAGGAATGATAGCCGAAGGTGAAGAACTTGCTGCATTAAATGAACACATTGTCATCAAGTTGCCCTGCACGGCCGATGGTATCAGAGCCGTAAAATATTTCTCTGAAAAGGGTATGAAGACCAACTGTACTCTGGTTTTCTCTGTAGGACAGGCTCTTTTAGCAGCTAAAGCAGGCGCTACATACGTTTCTCCTTTTGTTGGCCGCCTCGATGATATCAGTGAAGATGGTGTAGGACTGATTAAGGAAATAGTTGATATGTATAACTACTATGGCTATGCCACCCAGGTTCTTGCAGCATCCATAAGACATACACGCCATATTATCGACTGTCTCAAGGCAGGTGCAGATGTGGCTACATGTCCCCTTGCAGCAATAAAGGGACTCCTTAACCACCCTCTCACAGACATAGGTCTTGAGAAATTCCTCGCTGACTACAAAAAAGTAAACGGCTGACAGAAAAAGCCGAAATAATATCGAGAGGGTGACTCAAAAGAGTGGGTCAGCCTCTTTTTTTTTGTTGTTCTTAATCTACCAGAGCAGTTTTTAAAAGGGTAATATCATGAAAACCTGGCCGCCCGTGGCCTGTGAACGGGAGGGGCCCACGAAGTGGGAGGGATTTAGTTTTCAGGATATTACCCTTTTTAAAAAAATACTAATCAGTGGGCAACTTTTCTGCATTATCATATAAGGAGAAAGATAAGTATCCAGAAGGCGAAGCGAACAGCCTTTCCTATAAGCATATAGAGAGCTGATTTGGCTGGACTCACTTTGTAAAAGCCAAGACCTATGGCAAAGACATCACCGATAAAGGGAAGCCAGCTCAAAAATGCTAAAAGTGCACCGAAGCGATCAATGCGTCCTTTTTGTTTTATAAGTGTCTCCTCCTTGACATTAAACCACTTTTCTATCCACTCCCACTTGCCGGAATAGCCAATCCAATAGGAGGTGAGCCCTCCAAGCCAGTTTCCAATAGTAGCAACAAGAAAAGAGAGAAGATAATCCCCACCCGCATAGAGGTAGCCCATCAGCAGAATATCCGAAGAGAATGGAACTACAGTAGCAGCCAGAAATGTACCTATAAACAGACCGATAAGGCCCCAACTTTGCAGTATTTCTATCATCTTATCTTCTTAAAAAATTCTGTAATGATGGCAGAACACTCATCCTGCAGAATACCAGCAGAGATCTCTGTTTTTGGATGAAGCAGCGAGGGTGAAAAACGGCTATAGCCCCTCTTTGGATCAGCAGCCCCATAGACCACACGATCTATCTGAGACCAGCATAGAGCCGCAGCACACATGGGACAAGGCTCAACTGTCACATAAAGCGTACATCTTGTCAGATACTTGCTACCAAGATAGTTCGTTGCGCTGGTTATGGCAAGCATCTCAGCATGGGCAGTAGTATCCTGCAACTGTTCGGTCAGGTTGTGAGCCTTTGCTATTATAACTCCGTTGGATACAATAACAGCCCCTATAGGGATTTCACCATCCCGGGCAGCAGCTTGAGCCTCGCGCAGAGCCTCACGCATATATATTTCATCATTGTTTTCAAGTGTTCTGTCCATATCGGTTCGCTTTATACTGCAAATATCGTGACAAAATGTCATTTTTGGTTCATTGGCATCCAATTTGTTCATACGATGACAAAACAATAGAAAACAACTAAAAAATAGAAATATGAATATCAGACCATTAGCAGACAGAGTGCTCATTGAGCCCAAAGAAGCTGAACTCAAGACAGCGAGTGGAATTTACATTCCTGAAACAGCAAAAGAAAAACCCCAGCAGGGAACAGTAGTGGCTGTAGGCTGCGGTAAAAAAGACGAACCTATGGAGGTTAAAGTAGGAGACGTCGTTCTCTACGGTAAATATTCAGGAACAGAAATCAGTGTAGAAGGCAAGAACTACCTGATGATGCGTCAGTCAGACATTCTTGCAATTATGTAATCATAAAGGAGGAATTATCATGGCAAAAGAGATAAAATTCAACATGGAAGCACGCAACCTCATGAAAGAAGGTGTGGATGCTTTGGCAAATGCAGTAAAGGTAACACTTGGTCCTAAAGGACGCAATGTAGTTATTGACAAGAAGTTCGGTGCACCTCACGTAACCAAGGATGGTGTATCTGTAGCAAAAGAGATCGAACTTGAAGATCGCTTCCAGAACATGGGTGCACAGATGGTAAGGGAAGTTGCTTCCAAGACCAACGACCAGGCCGGTGACGGTACCACTACCGCAACCGTACTTGCACAGGAGATCATCAGCGTAGGTCTGAAAAATGTGACAGCAGGTGCCAACCCTATGGATCTCAAACGCGGTATCGACAAGGCTGTAGCTTGTGTGGTTGAATCACTCAAAGCCCAGACTCAGGAAGTAGGTGACGACATCTCCAAAGTGGAACAGATTGCCACCACCTCAGCTAACAACGATGCTTTCATCGGAAAGCTCATCGCAGAAGCAATGGGCAAGGTAAAGAAAGAGGGTGTAGTAACAGTAGAAGAAGCAAAAGGAACCCAGACAGAGGTAAAAGTTGTGGAAGGTATGCAGTTTGACAGAGGTTACATCTCTCCCTACTTCATGACCAATTCAGACAAGATGGAAGCTGTTTTGGAATCACCTAAAATCCTCATCACAGACAAGAAGATCTCCTCTATGAAGGACCTTCTTCCTATCCTCGAGCCCATCGCACGTGAAGGAAAATCACTCCTTATCATAGCAGAAGATGTTGAAGGCGAAGCTCTTACAACTCTCGTAGTAAACAGACTTCGTGGAACACTCAAGGTTGCAGCAGTAAAGGCTCCTGGCTTTGGAGACCGTCGTAAAGAGATGCTTCAGGATATCGCAACCCTTACAGGCGGTATGGTTATTTCTGAAGAGAGAGGTTTCACCCTCGAAAACACCACACCCGATATGCTCGGTTCCGCTGATAAGGTATCTATCGACAAGGAGAACACCACTATCGTAAACGGAAAAGGAAACAAGAACGATATCGAAGAGAGAGTCGCACAGATTCGCAAACAGATCGAAAAGACAACATCTGACTACGATCGCGAAAAACTCCAGGAAAGACTTGCAAAACTTGCAGGTGGTGTGGCAGTCCTCTATGTAGGTGCAGCATCTGAAGTGGAAATGAAAGAGAAGAAAGATAGAGTGGAAGATGCTCTCAACGCGACACGTGCAGCAGTTGAGGAAGGTATCATTCCCGGCGGTGGAGTAGCATTCATCCGTGCCATCGAATCCCTCAAATCGCTCAAAGCTGACAATGAAGATGAACAGACTGGTATCAACATTGTTGCCAAAGCAATCGAATCACCTCTTCGTTGCATTGTAGAAAATGCAGGAGTCGAAGGAAGTGTCGTAGCACAGAAAGTAAAGGAAGGAACCGGAGACTTCGGATACAATGCCCGTACCGACAAATATGAAAACCTCTTTGCAGCAGGAGTCGTTGACCCTACCAAAGTAACCAGAGTCGCTCTCCAGAATGCAGCGTCAGTAGCAGGAATGTTCCTCACTACAGAATGCGTAATTGCAGACAAACCTGAAGAAACCCCCGCAATGCCTGCAATGAATCCTGGAATGGGTGGTATGATGTAACAGACATTAAATAGATATATAGAGCAAAAAGGGCGTCGGATTTTGTTCCGATGCCCTTTTTCATTTCTTGATATATCTTTCAACGCCTGCTGAATTCACATCCGCAGTAGGTCTGGTTATAGAACTGC
>CALZHC010000030.1 GCA_945787505.1 uncultured Alistipes sp. | reverse complement strand
TTCTCCATAATAATGCCCAAAAGATGCTCGAATCCAGAAATCAGAGCAGAATAAGCTGGCTTTTCTGCTCTCTACCAAGTCAACGATAATGTAACATATGCCTGCCCGCCGAAGATTTATACGATAGGATATTTTCCGAGGCTAGAGGTCATTTGCCGATACAATAGCTTACCCCCTCACGCAAACGCTTTCTTCCCTCATATTAGTCTTATCTATAGTGTAAGTGCAAATGTTCATATATTTTTTGCAGTTTTGGCACACTTTTTATATATTCTTGGAAACACCAAAAGGATAATTAACACCAATGAACAGATACTTACAGATGCCGGCACTTGTCACATCAGTGCTTTTACTATTGTTTGCAACAAGTTGTAAAAACAAGGTTCAGAATACTTCAGCGCACACTCCTAAAGTTAATGTCAGAGTTCTGGAGACACTGGAGAGAGAGAGTACCGTAACACGTAGACTCACCGGAGAGAGTTTTGCCTCGAAAAGTGTTCTGCTGACAGTTCCCTACCCAGGCACGATAGAGAAAATCAATGTCAAGGAGGGGGAATCTGTCAAAAAGTCACATCTTATTGCCATAATCAACAGCGAGACTGTCAGAAGCAGTTATGACATGACACAGGCAACCCTTGCCCAGGCAGAAGACGGATACAGAAGAGGAGAGAAAATTCACGCTTCAGGGGGAATGTCCGAGGTTAAATGGGTAGAAATAGAGACATCGCTCGCCAAGGCCAAAGCAGCAGCACAGGCTTCTGAACAGGCTTTGGAGTCATGTAGAATCAAGGCTCCGTTCGAAGGAACAGTAACAGGAATCTATGCCGAAGAGGGAACAGATGCCTCCATTTCACAACCTTTGGTAAGGATAGTCGACTGCAACTCCATGAAGATCTCATTCACGGTACCCGAAGCAGACCTCAGCTCTATTAACGAGTCAGACGAGATTTCAGTAGATATACCTGCTCTGGCGCTCTCTGGTGTCAGGGGCAGAATAGAATACAAGGGAGTCGAGGCTTCCACACTCTCGCACACATACAAATGCACAGCAAAACTCGACACCAACCCGGAAGGTTTCTTTCCGGGGATGATCTGTAAGATAACTCTCTCCACCAACTCCCGCTCAGGTATCATCATCCCCGGCAATGCAATCCAAAGCGACACGCAGGGAAGATACGTATGGGTTGTCAACGGAGATACTGTCTACAAGAGGAGAGTCACCCCGGGAGGTTTCTGCGCCGACGGAATACTGATTGAAGGGGGACTCGAAGAGGGAGACAAAGTCATCACAGATGGATACCGCAAAGTCTCCTCCGGAATGAAGGTCAACATCGTAAAATAAAACGGAACATAATCCTGCAAGAGATGAATAGTGCAACAGACATTATTAAGGGTTCCGTACGACACAGCAAACTTGTCTATCTTGTCGTAGCTGTAATCGTAGCTGTAGGCATATACGGACTGACCAAAATTAACAAAGACGAATTCCCTACATTTACTATTAAGGATGGTCTAATTGTAGGCATCTATCCAGGTGCAACTGCCGAACAGGTCGAGCAACAGCTCACCATCCCCCTGGAGGAGTTTCTCTTTTCATTTCCTGAAGTAAACCGTAAACAGTGTTCGTCCATGAGCCGCGACGGAATGTGTTACATCTTCGTAACACTCGATGCCGATGACGACATGCTTACAGAAATCTGGTCCAAAATCAAACTCAAGCTCAAGAGTCCTCAGCTTTCGCTCCCTACAGGAGTACTCGCTGTGGAAGTACTCGATGATTTCAGCAGCGTCAGTTCGCTTCTTATATCACTTGAATCCTCTGACAAAGGCTGGAGTGAAATGCAGTGGTATGCCGAACAGCTTTCTGAAAAATTAAAACAGATTCCCACATTGGCAAGTGTCTCCATCCTTGGCACGCAGAGCGAAGAGATAGCTGTTTCGATAGACCCCGCAAGCCTTGCCGCATACGGAATCAATCCTGCGATGCTCACCCTTGACTTTCAGTCATCCACACATTCATTTCCTGCCGGAAGTATCAACGGAAGAAACATAATCGTAAACAATCCTGTTCAGGGTGAATACGAACTGGCAGAGAGAACAGTATGGTGTGACCCTGATGGCAATGAGGTAAAACTCAAAGACATAGCGACAATAGAACGACGTTGGAAAAAACCCACATCATTTGTCAGCTACAACGGTCACACCTCCATCGTACTCTCTGTCGCAATGCGTCCAGACAACAACATCACCGCATTCGGGGAAGATGTTGACAAGGTTATCTCGGCATTTGACAAGGAGACTCCGGAGAGCGTGACCATAACCCGCATTACAGACCAGCCCAAGGTAGTTAACCGCTCAGTAGTGAACTTTCTCAGAGACCTTCTCGTATCTATTTTAGTAGTCATCCTCGTAATGCTGGTACTCTTTCCACTCAGATCTGCAATGATTGCATGCACAGGAGTCCCTGTCTGTACAGCTACCTCGCTGGCGGCTATGTACATACTCAACATCCCCATAAACATGGTAACTCTTGCCGCCCTCATTGTAGTACTTGGAATGATTGTGGACGACTCGATTATCACCATGGACGGATATATGGAGAATATCCGCAAAGGCAAGAGACCACTTGAGGCAGCCACAGAGAGTGCCAAAGAGCTCTTTGTTCCGATGTTGATGGCAACAATGGCAATAGGAGCCATGTTCTTCCCGTCAAAGGCCATCATCTCCGGATACCTTGGTGACTTCATAAAATATTTTCCATACGTCGTCTCCATTGCCCTATGCTCTTCCCTAATTTATGCAGTGCTGGTAATACCATCATTGGAGGTCAAGTTCATAGGAAATGCAATTGCAGAAAAAGAGACACTCTTCTCCAGAATCCAGAACAGATTTTTCAATTTTCTTCAGGGCATATATGACAGGTCCCTTGAAAAATGTTTCAAATACCCCGCATTGACCATCGGCGTAGGGGTAGCTGCCATAGCATTGGGTATTTTCTTCTTTACAAAACTCAATATCCAAATGGTTCCAATGGCAGAAAGAGACCTTTTTGCCATAGAGCTGGAACTTGAAAACGGCAATACAATAGATGATACAAAGAGGCTTTCAGACTCACTGACCAACATCCTTCTTCAAGACACCAAAGTTAAATCTGTAACATCATTTGTCGGTTCGGGAGCACCGCGTTTTCATATAACATACAGCCCGATTATCCCCTCCCCTCTCTGTTCTCAGCTTATTGTCAACACAGAGTCCGTCAAGGCGACAGAAGAGCTTCTCAAAGAGTGTGAGGAGAAATACGAACATATCTTCCCTGAAGCAATCATAAGATTCAAGCAGATGGACTATCAGGGTGTTATACCTGTAATGATTTCATTCAAAGGCGCAAGCCTCGAAGAGATGAAACCTTATGCAGATACACTCAAAAGTTTCCTCTTTACACAGAGTCATAACCTGAAATGGATTCACAGCGATTTCGACATGTACAATTCGAACATTGAAGTGGACCTGATACCTGAAAAAGCGGCCAGACTGGGCATCAACAAGGCTGTTACATCCCTCTCTCTGATGGGGGCTACAGGCTCACGCAACATTGCCACCCTCTGGGAGGGCAAAAACAAGATTCCTGTAAATGTCTATTCAAAAGGAGTGAGTGATAGCGACGAAATAGATGACCTGTATAGCCTCTGCATCCCGGCTCCGCTCTCCGGCACACCCATTCCGCTCAGTCATGTCGCCACATTGACCCCGGAGTGGACACCCTCCAACATCTCCAGATTCAGAGGAGAAGAGGTGCTCACCGTCTACGCTGACCTTAAATACGGAGTAAGTTACCCGGATGCTATGAAGGAGATAGACAAATTCATTGAAGGAACTCTTATACCATCCCTACCTGAAGGCATTGAAGTGACCAAAAGGGGACTTGACAAACCCAATGAAACACTTATACCGGAGATGGCAAAAAGTTTCCTTGCAGCAGTAGCCATTCTGCTTCTTTTCCTGTTGCTCCACTTCCGTAAGGTATCTCTGGCAGTTCTGACCATCATTTCCAGTCTGCTGTGCCTCTTTGGAGCCTCCTTCGGACTATGGTTCATGAGGCTGGACTTCAGTATTACAGCTGTTCTTGGACTAATATCACTTGTAGGAATCATTGTTAGAAACGGAATCATCATGTACGATTATGCAGAAGAATTGAAAGAGAAGGGTGTTCCCCTCAGAGATGCAGCAATGGAGGCAGGCAAGAGAAGAATGAGACCAATCTTCCTGACATCCTGTACTACTGCACTTGGGGTGCTCCCTATGATAATTAGCGGTGACCTTATGTGGATGCCCATGGGTGTGTGTATCACATTCGGTACCATTCTGTCGATTGTGTTGGTAGTCCTGATAATGCCTGTCGTTTACTGGATTGCATTCAGAAGAAGCCATCGCAAACGTTCTGCTTCTATTGCAGCAAAGGTTCTTGTCATAATAGGAACTCTTATCCTTCCCACCACTATAAATGCAGCCAATTCCGATGATTCACACACTCTTACACTATCACAGTGCAAAGAGATTGCCATGACTGGTAACAACACCATCAAGAATGCCATGCTGGAGATGGAAGCTGCTCGTTACCAGAAGAAGGAACTATTTACAGAATACTTTCCCAAAGTCTCATGGAGCACTGCAGGATTCCATGCTCTCAATCCTCTGGTGAGCATTTCGGTTTATGACATAGCCGATGGGGCAAGTGACAAGTTCTTCCGTATATTCGACCAATTATCCTCTATCTACGGAATTCCAAACACATACCAGACCCTCAATAATGGTTTCACCTCGTCCATCTCCTTGATGCAGCCTATATATGCCGGAGGACGGATTTACTTCGGAAACAAACTGGCTTCAACAGGTGTAAAAGCAGCAGAGGTTCAAAACGAGAAGAGTGTGAATACTACACTGTGCGAAGTGGAACAGTTGTATTGGAATGTTGTCGCCCTTCAGGAGAAGAAAAACAGTCTTGACCGGATAAGCACCTTCGTGGATTCCCTTTACAAAGATGTCTGCATTGCATTCGAAAACGGAGTAGTGACACAGACAGACAAGGACAGAGTAGAGATCAAGCGGAACGAAGTTACCAACGGCATGGGGCATCTCAAGAGCGGAATCAGACTCGCCAAGATGAACCTGTTGAACACTATCGGAATGGAGTACACCATCTCCTCGCTTGATTCAATTCTCCTGACAGAGAGTCTTGACAACATGCCGGATCCTTCATCATGCTATACGGACGAACAGACAATGGTAGAGGCAATGGAAGAGAAACAGCTTCTCGATCTGCAGGTCGAAGCAATGGAACTGAAAAAACGCATATCCATTGGAGAGACCTTACCTCAGATTGCGGTCGGTGCCTCATACGGTTATACCAAAGCAATCACCGACAGATTCAACGGGATGGTCTATGCTATGGTCCAGATTCCTATCACAGACTGGGCAAAAACCTCCTACAAGATGAAGAGAGAGGAGTCAGATATCAAGAAAGCCATGAATGACAGGGAGTTCTACTCAAGCCAACTCCTTCTGAAAGCCAGAAAGATGTGGGTCGAACTAAATATGAAGTGGGATTCTATGAAGATTGCCGAACAGAATATGGAGCTATTCGAGCATATTCTTGACTCTCAGGAAATACAATATGAATCAGGCATGATTTCCCTCTCCGAACTTCTTAAGTCCCAAAGTGAATACACAGTCGCTCTTGAAGAGTTCACAAACGCACGCATCGAGTACACTCTCGCTCTGTGCGAATATATGCAGTACAGCGCCAAGTAGAAGGAATTATCCGTCCTTCTACCATTAATTGGTACCGTCCATGGCAAGACGGAATCCGACATCGTTTATCTTTGAGACAGATTCAGAGTGGCTCCTATAAGAAGGCCTGCAATAGGCCGGACTATAATGCCACGAACCTCCCTTTATCACCCTTGTTACTCCATATGGTGAGCCTTTGGGATTTTTCTGGTAGTCATCAGTATATTTTCCATACCGGTCATGACACCACTCCCAGACACTGCCACTCATATCGTAAATGCCCAATTCGTTAGGATTCTTGGTCCCAACGGCATGGATACATTCGGCGCTATTTAACTCATACCAAGCCACATCACCGATAGTATCCGATCCAGCATACTTGTAACCCTTGCTCTTCCTGCCACCCCTGGCAGCGAACTCCCACTCTGCCTCTGTGGGAAGTCTGTACTCCATGCCGGTTATTTCGTTAAGTTTGGTAATAAACTCCTGAATCTCCTCCCAGGAGACATTGTCGACTGGATAATCATCGCCCTTGAACATACCAGGATTATTGCCCATAATGGCCTTCCAGAGTTTCTGTGTCACTTCGTACTTGCTTATGTAGAAACCATGCAGAGAGACTTTGTGGCGAGGCCCTTCCCAGTTGAAACCATCATCTGCCCCCATATAGAAACTTCCTCCCTCCACATATACCATCTCGACATTGAAAATATCCAGAAAACCATCAGCACTTACCTTAAAGCATATATTATCACCTATCACTTCACCCATCTCCTCTGCCGCATTCCAAATAATTTGAAGGTTGGTGCCAGGATTTATACCGCTTCCCACATCTCCGGAGACACATTTGAGAGGTCCCTGAAATGAAGTTCCACCATCAAATGATATAAATAGTGAAATATCACTTTTTATATCCAGCGTATAAGTAACCTCTACGCATAGACCATTCTGCCTGAATGAAGTGTTGGTAACATGTTGTCCATTTACAATAATGGAACAAAAAAGGGTACAAAATAAGCAGACAACTGCCTTAGGGAACTTCATTTTATCCGTTAATCTCTGTTCTGAAGAAATCTATAATCAGTATGGGAGCACTCATGATGGTCGC
Source organism: uncultured Alistipes sp. (assembly GCA_945787505.1). Classification (GTDB taxonomy): domain Bacteria; phylum Bacteroidota; class Bacteroidia; order Bacteroidales; family UBA932; genus Coprenecus. Next base: position 11,522 of record CALZHC010000030.1, on the reverse strand, counting down.
AAGAAATTGACGAATCTCTGAGTTCTCCGTTTAGATAGGCTGAAAGGACATCTTGAATCTTTCCATGACATCCTCTAATAACAGTGATATGGTGGCTACTGAGTTTATTGAATGCACCCATTCCCATATTTCCGGCAAGCATGAGGGTAATCCCCATACTCTCCATTTCAGAGGCAATCTCAGACTTGCACCCGCATCCTTGAGGTGACTCAAGGCGCTCCTCTGAGAGAACTTTGCCATTATCATCAACAGTAAAAACGGTATAATACGCACAATGGCCAAAATGGTCATCAACCATAGAATCCCTTGTCGGTACAGCTATTTTTCTCATATTCCGGTCTATTATCTATTTTAAGGATTAATACGATGCAAAAATAGCAACAATTCTCTAAATTGTTTATATTTGCGTGAAATGTAAGAAAGTATCCATAAATGGAAGACTATATTCTCAAAGAAATCGACAAGATAGGCTTGATTCTGCAAAAGATTGCCATCAAACTGAAGATCATGGATGAAAATAAAGCCAATGCCGGCTGTACGATGAGAGATATTAAAGCGGCATTTACCGAATACGGTCTGAATTTTGATCCTGCTGCTGTTTTGTCAGAAAAGCACCCTGTCTCTTTTCTGGTTGACACACTGCATTTGTCAGATGAGGCATTGGAGCTGTTTGTCTTGACAATGCTGCACTCTGATATTCCTGAAGCATCAAAGCAGAGGCTGCTGAGTGATGCAATCACCTACCTTGACTCCAAAGACACCTATTCTTTTTCACTCCACTCTATGATGAGCCAAACTCTTTGAGTTTAAAAAAATGGTACATTTATTGCGGGGCTGAATAAAACAATATTTCCGTATCATGCAGAACAACATAAGGAATATGCTCATGGCACCGTTACTGGTGTTGGTCCTGTTGGTATCGATCATCTCAAGCAGTTCGAGAAAAGAGCTGTTCCACGGTGCCGATACCGGTGCAATATATTCCCAAGTTTCTGATAGACAAAATAATAATGTAGAGCACAATAACTCATACCTGCGGCCGGTATGCACCATTGATGCAATCACCTCTACCCCTACAGTAACCACACGACACATCCCTGATGGCGGTACAAGTATCTTCCCCTACCTCTTAGGAAGAAAAGACCATCTTCTTAATCATACCTTTTCACACACTTTCGGAAGGCCATTAGAGCGCCACTCAGGTTACACACATTCACGATCCATCTTGATAAATATCTGTAAATTCACGATTTAGAAGTCTGAAACAAGGTCAAAACACTATATTTTCAGCATTCTATTTCATTTATATTTTTTAAATTTACAGATTTACATGAACAATAGATTCACAAAGACCTTTCCAATGACGGGTTGGGTCTTCATCGCGATATTCCTTATACCGGCAATTGCCCTTTTTATACTTACTCACAACACACTTTTGCACTACCTCGCCTTTGCACTCCTAATAGCATCAGCAGTCGTACCATTTATCGTACCAAGAGCATATAAAGACTCCGACACTGGTGCACTCTATACGAAAAAGGAGTTCTATTACCCTGTAAACAGGAAGAATGAACTACTTAAATCACTTGACAATGCACCCTCGGCACTTGTTCTTGCAGATCACAAAAGCGAAGGACAGGGCATGAGAGTCGATCTATACTCTAGCAAGAAGGGTAATGACCGATACTGTCAGGTCTTCGAATATGTACCCTACTATTACAAAGCTTGCTCACAACTCATCAAATTATAGATAACTTGGCTGCTTCCGGAATTGCCGGAGGCAGCCTATAAAACAAACTCTGCGCTCTCACTCCTTGGAAGGACGGCCAGAACAGGCTCATTTCCATAGTGTTCCTTTAGATAATCAAGCCTTCTGCGCGTAGCCTCCAGCGCTCGTTCCGGGGTATTGTTTTCCTTGCTCAAATGACACAGAAAAACACCTTTGAGATCTTTGTGATAATATTTCTGCAAAGCAGTTGCACAATCCTCATTGCTCAGATGCCCCCACTCTCCGAGAACTCTCTTCTTAAGTTCGGCAGGATAAGGTCCGTTCAGGAGCATCTCCACATCATAGTTAGATTCAACCACCACATAATCAGAATTAGAAGCACACAAAATTCCCCTTTGTGGAACATACCCAAGGTCAGTCATGATAGTGATCTTCGTACCACAGAAATCAATATAGAAACCAAGTGTCTGGGTAGCATCATGCGGAACCTCAAAAGGATAGAATTTCACCCCCCTGTGCTCGAATACAGCTCCAACACGCACCACACGGACACACCCTGAGAGGGATTCATCGATATAACCGCAATTCGTAAGCGCATTATGAAGAACTGAAGTCGTAAAGATCGGAACACTCAGCGACTGAGCCAATTTACCGAGTCCCCTGACATGATCTCCGTGGTCGTGAGTAATGAGAATCATCTCTACCGACCTGATATCAATATCGTGGTCGGCAAGCCTCTTCTTGATGGTCCTCACTCCGATCCCGGCATCAATCAAAATGGTATGATCTCCCGAAGAAAGACAATAGCAATTCCCGTTACTTCCGCTCGAGAGCGTTATGAATCTTTTCATAAAGATCATCCTCTTTGGGATTAAAAAGAACCGAATGCAGACCAAACTTTTCCCCTGCCTTCACATTTGCAGGGTAATCATCGATATAGAGGGTCTCGTCAGGATTTACTCCGGAATCTTCAAGCATTTTTTCAAAAATCATATCGTCAGGCTTTGCACACTTGAGCTCGTAAGAGAGATACTCCTTCTCGAAAATGGAGGAGCACTCGCACCCGTGATCCCTGAAGAGTTCCCTTGCACGTGCCATGCCGATAGGATTGGTATTGCTCAACAGGAAAAGCCTGTAATCTTTCTTGAAATGAAGCAAAGTATAGATTCGTCTTGCAGGAATATCGGAAAGAAAGCAATTGAGCGAATAATCAATCTGGTCATCGGAGACATATCTGGGCGAGCCATCCTGATTATACGAAATGCCCCTCTTTATAGCATCTCTGAACTCCATAGAAGAGATAAGCCCTCTTTCGAACCGATCAAAGAACCCCTCCTGCCTATATGCGCTCAAAATCTCACCGAAATGCTTGTATCCCACCACCTTATCAAAAGCTCTGATACAAGCTATCCTATTAAGGGGAATAATCACACCCCCAAGATCAAAAATCAGATTCTTAATCATTTTCTAAAAAATTATACGGATAGTGGAAAATACCCTTCTCTGTGATGATTCCTGTAATAAATTCTGCCGGAGTAACATCAAAAGCCGGATTATAGACCTTGGCACCCGAAGGAGCCATCCTTTCACTGAAATAAAGTTCTGTAACTTCTGAAGGATCCCTCTGTTCAATGACAATATCCTTACCGGTGGGAGTACAGCGATCTATGGTAGATGAAGGTCCTAAGACATATACAGGGATTCCGAAATGGTGCGCAATGAGCGCAACGCCACATGTCCCTATTTTGTTGGCTGTATCACCATTAGCGGCAATCCTGTCACATCCGACAAAAACCATATCTATTTCTCCCTTAGTCATCAATGAAGCCACCATCGAATCGCAGAGCAGGGTCGCATCGACGCCTGCCATCATGAGCTCCTTCATCGTAATGCGGCTTCCCTGATGCAGGGGCCTCGTCTCGTCAGAAAAGAGACGCGGCTCAAGACCTGCAGACTGAGCCATATACACGGGAGCAAGCGCTGTTCCGTAGCGTGATACGGCAAAATGTCCCGCATTGCAATGTGTAAGAACCCCCATCCCCTTTCTGGTAAAAAGAGAAAGGCCATTACGTCCAATCGCTTCACACATGGCGATATCCTCCCTTTTGATTGCATCAGCCTCTTCAAAAAGGGCATCGCATACCATCTCCCTATCTTCACCGTAAAGGTCAAGAGCCGAACGGAAACAACGGTTCATCCTTTCGACCGCCCACCCTAAATTAACAGCAGTTGGCCGAGACGATGCGATACGTCCGGCAATCCTGTCAAATTCCGAAGCCAGACCAGAGCCGGAAGAGAGATTGGCGACACTTGCCCAAATGCCGTAGGCAGCACATACACCAATTGCAGGTGCTCCCCTGACCTTTAGTTTCCGGATAGCATCATAAACATCTTCTTCATTGTATAGCAGAAGAAACTCCTCGTGACAGGGGAAAAGACGCTGGTCGACAATCCTGACAGCACGTTCTTCCCTCAAAGCCTCGACAGAATCATATTTGAATGGATTTTCCAAAATATCCGATTTCGCTAATTTATAAAGTTTCAATAAGTTTAGTAAAGAGCATGGTCATTCTGTCCGCTGCAGCATCAGCTGCCTTGACCACATCCTCTCCATCATTCACATAATCTTCCGCATAATCGTCATGAGCCTCATTAGTGATGACAGAGATACCAAAAACAGGAATACTGCTATGCCTTGCAACTATAACCTCCGGAATTGTAGACATGCCGACAGCATCAGCACCGGCACTGCGGTAAAACTTATACTCAGCAGGTGTCTCGTATGTAGGGCCGGTACTTGCAAGATAGACCCCCTCCTTCAGTTCCAGATCTAAAGAAGCAGCAATCTCCTTTGCCTTTTTGATAAGCCCCGGATCATAAGGGCGAGTCATATCAGGAAAACGAGGGCCGAACTCATCCAGATTCGGGCCAATCAGAGGATTAGGCAGCAGATTTATATGGTCTCTGATAATCATCAGGTCACCTACTTTGAAGTCAAAATTGACTCCGCCGGCAGCATTCGAAACAAAAAGCACCTTGATACCGAGCTTGACCATCACCCTTATGGGCAGTACCACCTTTTCCATAGGATAGCCCTCATAAAAATGGAAACGGCCCTGCATGGCAAGGACAAACTTTCCGCCAAGGTAACCTGCTATAAAATTCCCCTTGTGTCCAGTAGCTGTCGACCTGACAAAACCGGGGATATCGGAATACTTGATTACAATACTGTTTTCAATTTTGTCAGCAAGCTTACCCAAGCCGCTGCCAAGGACAATACCCGAGCAGGGTATCTTCCCCTGGAGTCTTTGGGACAGGTAGGCAGCCGCCTCATTAATCACTTCCATTCTAGTATCCATATCATTATCTTTTTTTGATTTTTTTCACAAATTTTTCTATATGTTCCGATGCCTTGGCTAGAATCTGTTCTTCACCCTCTACCTTGCCTCCCTGCATTACTACACGTCCGTTGCATATCATCGTATCCACACAAGAACTGTTTGCCGAGTAGATTAGATTAGCCATAAAATCGTAATCAGGAATAAAGCGCGTAGAGCGGGTATCAATCAAGAGCACATCCCCCTTGGCTCCGGGAGCAATCCTGCCATTGTCTATTCCAAGAGCCTTAGAGCCGTTTACTGTAGCAATCTGATAAATCTGGTTCACAGGCATCGCCGAAGGGTCCTCTCTCCAAGCCTTCTGCATCAGTGCAGCAAACTTCATCGCCTCGAGCATATCCAAACTATTGGACGAGCCGCAGCCATCAGTACCGATAGTCACATTGGCTCCTGCATCCCTAAGTTCATTATACCTGAACCTGTAGCCGGATGAGAGCTTGAGGTTAGAGTTTATATTGTGTACTGCTGTCACCCCACATCTTCCGTATAGTTCTATATCATTATCATCCAGCCATAGAGAATGAGCCGCGATGAGATCGTTTCCGAGAATTCCCATTTCATAAAGCCTGCGGGTCGGGGATATACCGTACTTCTCGAAGTGGTCGGTGTTCTCTTTTCTGGTCTCGCTAAGGTGAGTATGAAGTTTCAGACCGTTCTTTCTTGCAAAATCAGCTGCCCATAGCATATTCTCATCGCACACCGTATAATGCGCATGGATCGATACGACAAATGAGACAAGCGGTGAACACCCCTTCAGACTTTCATACATCTGCACACACTCATCCCTTTGGCGAGCAGCCTTCTCCTTGTCACCTCCATCAAGGAAACAATATGAGATAGCGCCCCTTATTCCGGACTCCACAACTGCCTTTGCTACAACATCGGGTTCCCAATACATATCGGCAAAAGTAGCAGTTCCGCTCTTTATCATCTCCAGCAGAGCGAGTTTGGTTCCCCAATATATGGACTCCCTATCCAGATACCTCTCCCCTTCCCATATATCAGCAAGCCACCTCTCCAGAGGCATATCTTCACTAAGTCCCCTAAACAAAGTCATACCTGCATGTGTATGCATATTGACAAATGGGGAAATCGCCCTCATACCCTTCGCATCGATAACAGTCACCACATCAAGAGATGTTCCATCTGCATTCACAAGTGAAGATTCTTCACCGTCAATAGCTGTAACTGACGAAATTCTATCCCCTTCTATCAAAATATTACACATTCTTCCATTGTCAAGAAGAGCATTTTTAATAAAAATCGACATACCTTCTTTTTTTACATAATAAGATAGCAAATTTATAAAAAATTCCCATTTGTTGCAATTTCGTACGATTAAAAAGTCCCCATGTCAAACATTAGCAGAAAAAAAGAAAAAATCAGTTTAATTTGATTATATTTGCAAGTAGAATTGATTCAGAATAGATATAATGATAACAAAAGCACTAATTTCACCTAAAAGCATTGTCGTAGTAGGAGGTTCGGACGATGTCCACAAACCTGGAGGAGCTACACTCAGGAACCTTATCTCAACCAACTTTCAGGGAGAACTATATGTTGTAAACCCCAAATGCGACACAGTTCAGGGAATCAAGTCATACAGAGAGATTTCTGATCTTCCATCTGTGGACTGTGCAATTCTCGCCATCCCAGCAAAGCTATGTCTTGCAGCAGTGGAAACACTATGCAACCAGAAAGCCTGCAAAGGGATCATCATCCTTTCGGCAGGATTCGGCGAAGACAGCAAGGAGGGTGGAATCATAGAAAAGAAAATCGTGGAGATCTGCAATTCGACAGGAACAGGACTTATCGGTCCTAACTGTATCGGAGTCATGACACCTCAGTATGCAGGAGTCTTCACCCAACCGATTCCCAGACTTTCAAATAAAGGAGCCACACTCGTATCCGGCTCCGGAGCGACCATTGTCTTCATCCTTGAAGCAGCAATGCAGCTCGGTCTTACATTCAGTCAGGTATTCTCTGTAGGAAACTCCGCACAGACCGGTGTAGAAGACGTACTCGAATACCTCGATGAAAACTATGTCGAAGGGGAAAGTTCCAAGGTTCTCATGCTCTACATTGAAAGCCTCAACCACCCCGACAAACTTGCTAAACACGCTTCATCTCTTATAAGAAAGGGTGTCAAGATTGCTGCAATCAAATCGGGATACAGCGAAGCAGGTAGCCGTGCAGCATCTTCACATACAGGAGCAATGGCATCACCAGACAAGGCAGTCAACGCACTTTTCAGAAAGATTGGCATCATCAGATGCTACAGCCGTATCGAACTGGTGAATGTTGCAGCAGCAATGATGTTCCCCACCCCTTCAGGCAAGAGAGTAGCCATCATCACCCATGCAGGAGGTCCCGCAGTAATGCAGACAGATGTCCTCTCATCCAACGGAATAGAAATTCCCCACATTGAAGGCCCCAAGGCTCAAGAACTTCTGACCAAGCTCTATCCCGGTTCATCTGTTGCCAACCCTATTGACTTCCTTGCAACAGGTACAGCTGAACAGTTAGGACACATCCTTGACGCCTGCGAAAATGACTTCGATGTAGATGCAATGACCATCATCTTCGGAAGTCCCGGACTCACTGAAGTTTACGATGTATATGACCTTATAGCCGAAAAAATCAAGAAGGCTAACAAGCCTATGTATCCCGTATTCCCTTCAGTATATAATGTAAGGAATGAAATCGCTGCATACCATGAAAAGGGACTCATCAGCTTCCCTGACGAAGTCGCACTCGGTTCAGCGGTAGCCAAAATAATGAATCGTCCTGCACCTATCACAGAAAACGAACTTCCTCCTGTCGACAAGGCTCTTATCAGGGAGATTGTGGACAACAGCGAAAACGGATACCTCTCACCTGAAAAGACACAGCAGCTTCTCGATGCAGCAGGAATCAACAGAACCAAAGAATTCGTTGCTTCAACATCTCAGGAAGCACTTAAGGCTGCCAAAGAGATCGGATATCCGATAGTAATGAAGGTTGTCGGTCCTGTTCATAAATCTGATGTCGGTGGTGTTACCCTCAACATCAAGGATGATGTGACACTGGCTTCCGAATTTACACGAATGATGGGAATCAAGGATGCTACCGGAGTTCTTCTCCAGCCTATGCTAAGTGGTACTGAAATCTTTATCGGTGCAAAGAGGGAAGACAAGTTCGGACACCTTATTATGTGTGGACTTGGCGGTATCTATGTAGAAGCGCTCAAGGATATCAACTGTGCTCTTTCACCTGTTTCCAAAGATGAAGCTACAGAAATGATTGAAAATCTGCGTTCTGTCAAACTTCTCAAGGGTACACGAGGAAAAGAGGGTGTGAACATACCTCTATTCAATGAAGTTATCAGAAGGGTATCTGCACTCTGCGAGGCAGCTCCCGAAATTTTCGAAATGGACATCAACCCTCTGCTCGGCAACTCAAGAACACTTACTGCTGTCGATGTCAGAATCAGAATAGAAAAATAGAGAAAGGCTTTGAAAAAGTTGTTTTCCAAAATTTCAGGATGGTATAGGGAACAGACCCCCACGACTCAGGGCTTCTTGTGGCTGGGGGTGGTTCTTATAGTAGGTATCATACTTAGATGGAACTATATATGGGAAAGCATCAAGGCAGGATTTAATTTTTTTAACAACTAACATAAACACAAATCATTATGGCACTTAAAGGAGCTATTGTAGTAGACACTGAAAGGTGTAAAGGTTGCGGTGTTTGCGTTGCAAACTGCCCTACCAATACCATTGCTTTGGCACACGAAGTCAACAGCAGAGGTTACAACTTCGTGCACATGGCAAATCCTGACAACTGTACAGGATGTACCAACTGCGCAACTGTATGTCCCGACGCGGTAATTACAGTTTACAGAGTAAAAATTTAATAATTGTATAACACTGATTTCACTATGGCAGAAAAAATCCTAATGAAAGGTAACGAAGCTATCGCATACGGAGCTATTGACTGCGGTTGCGACGGATACTTCGGCTACCCTATCACTCCTCAATCGGAAGTGATGGAAACACTTATGAAAGTCCAGCCTTGGGAAACCACCGGTATGGTAGTCCTCCAGGCAGAAAGTGAGACTTCATCCATCAATATGGTTTACGGCGGTGCATGCTGCGGTAAGAAGGTAATGACATCTTCTTCTTCACCCGGTGTCAGCCTTATGTGTGAAGGTATAAGCTACATTGCAGGTGCTGAGCTTCCCTGCGTTGTTGTAAACGTAATGCGTGGTGGTCCGGGTCTGGGTACTATCCAGCCTAGCCAGGGTGACTATTTCCAGACTATCAAAGGCGGTGGACACGGTGACTACAAGTGTATCGTACTCGCTCCTGCATCAGCTCAGGATATGTATGACTTCGTTGATCTGGCATTTGAACTCGCTTTCAAATATCGTAACCCTGCAATGATTCTCGGTGACGGTGTGATTGGTCAGATGATGGAAAAGGTTGAACTCAGAGAACCCAAGCCCCGCAGAACAGACGCTGAAATCAGAGCTCTGTGCGATTCATGGGCAACCATCGGATGCGAAGGAAGACATGGCAACACCATCACATCACTCTCACTTGACCCTGTAACTCAGGAAAACTTCAACCTCCACCTCCAGAAGAAATACGATACTATTCAGGAAAATGAAGTAAGATATGCAACATACAGAACCGAAGATGCTGAACACCTTATCGTTGCATTCGGTTGTATGTCACGTATCGGTGAAGCAGTTGTTGACCTTGCTCGCGAACAAGGTATCAAACTCGGTCTTTTCCGTCCTATCACCCTCTTCCCCTTCCCTAAGAAGGAAATTGATGCCCTCGTTCCCCAGCTCAAGAGTATCATCTCTCTCGAATTGAACGCAGGACAGATGGTAGAAGACATCAGACTTATTGTTAACGGTCGTATTCCTGTAAACTTCTACGGACGTCAGGGCGGTATGATTCCCGATCCCGAAGAAATTCTCGAAGCCTTTTTGAAAACTATTAAATAATCAGGCACTATGGATATCAACGAAATTATCAAACCCGAAAATTTAGTATATAAGAAAACTCCTATTCTTAAGGATAACATACTCCACTATTGTCCTGGTTGTTCACACGGTGTTGTTCACAAGATTATAGCTGAAGTAATTGAAGAAATGAACATTCAGGAAAAGACTATTGGTGTTTCTCCTGTAGGTTGTTCAGTATTCGCATACAACTATCTTGACATCGACTGGCAACAGGCAGCACACGGACGTGCTCCTGCACTTGCTACAGCTATCAAGAGACTCATGCCCGAAAAATATGTATTTACATATCAGGGGGACGGTGACCTTGCTTCTATCGGTACAGCTGAAATCATGCATGCTTGCAACAGAGGTGAAAACATCGTAGTAATATTCATCAACAACGCTATCTATGGTATGACCGGTGGTCAGATGGCTCCTACCACCCTCCTTGGACAGGTGACAGCAACTACCCCTTATGGTAGAAAAGCTGAACTCAACGGTTACCCTCTTAAGATTACTGAACTCATCGCTCAGCTCGAAGGTACCTGCTATGTAACCCGCCAGTCCGTTCAGAACCCTGCATCAGTTCGCAAAGCTAAAAAGGCTATCCGTAAGGCATTCGAAAACTCACAGATGCACAAGGGTACATCTTTCGTAGAAATCGTTGGTACATGTAACTCAGGATGGAAGATTCCTCCCGTACAGGCTAACAAATGGATGGAAGAAAATATGTTCCCCTTCTATCCCCTTGGAGACATGAAAGACAGGTAGAATTTAAAAATTGAATCGTTAATTATGAAAGAAGAAATAATCATTGCCGGATTCGGCGGACAGGGTGTCCTCTCTATGGGTAAGATTCTTGCTTACTCAGGAATTATGCAGGATCAGGAAGTAGCTTGGATGCCTTCATACGGTCCCGAAATGCGTGGTGGTACATGTAACGTAAGCGTTATCCTGAGCGACAAGAAGATCAGTTCTCCTATCCTCAGCAAATTTGACACCGCCATCATTCTAAACCAGCAGTCTCTCGATAAATTCGAATCGCGTGTTAAACCCGGTGGACTCCTCATCTATGACCCCAACGGAATCACACGTCATCCCCAGCGTACAGACATCACTGTATGTAAGATCGCTGCTGTAGATGAAGCTGCCAAACTCGGAAACGCAAAAGCTTACAACATGATAGTTCTTGGAGCTTATCTTGCAAAGAAACCTATCGTATCAATGGACAATGTAGTTGCAGGTTTGAAGAAATCACTTCCTCCCCGCCACCACAAACTCATCCCTATGAACGAACAGGCTATCGAAGCAGGAAAGGTTGCAGTTGAAGTAATCAACGCTCTCTAATCCGAATCGATACAAAACATAAAACCGGAGAGTGACTCAAAGTCCTGAGACT
>CALZHC010000029.1 GCA_945787505.1 uncultured Alistipes sp. | reverse complement strand
GTTCGGGATTATTCACCCGATTCCAAATTGAACCCAATTAGGGTACCTTGAAAAATCGGTGCAAATATACTAAAAGATATTTATAAAAAAACAGGATGGCATGTTGTTTCCAACTGCCATCCTGTTCCAATATAGCAATATAATTGTCTTAATCTTCTGATTCTTCTTCCTGGTATGCTTTCAGGAGCTTTTCCTGTACATCTGCAGGAACTTGCTGGTACTCTGCATTTTCCATTGTAAAGGATGCTCTTCCTGATGTAAGTGAGCTAAGAGTTGTAGAGTATTTGTAGAGTTCTGCAAGAGGAACTTTAGCCTTGAGAACTTCAAAACCCTTGACACTGCTCATTCCTTCAATAATGGCACGACGACCCTGAAGGTCTGACATCACATCTCCCATGTAGTCACCGGGAACCATAATCTCGATGTTGCACATAGGTTCCATGATCTTAGGTCCTGCATTTCTGAAGGCTTCTTTGAATGCATTTCTTGCAGCGAGTTTGAAAGAGATTTCGTTGGAGTCTACCGGGTGCATCTTACCATCGTAAACATAAACCCTGATGTCACGTGCGTAAGATCCGGTAAGAGGTCCTTCCTCCATCTTTTCCATGATACCCTTAAGAATAGCAGGCATGAATCGTGCGTCGATTGCTCCACCTACGATACAGTTATAGAATTCGAGCTTTCCGCCCCAATCCATAGTGTACTCTTCCTTGCCTTTAATATTGAGCACCATTTCCTTACCATCAACTTTAAATCTGTTGTTTTCAGGAGCTCCTTCATAATATGGTTCAAGGAGAAGGTGAACTTCACCGAACTGGCCTGCACCACCTGACTGTTTCTTGTGACGGTAGTTTGCAGCAGCAACCTTGGTGATGGTTTCCCTATAGGAAATCTTGGGAGCAGAGAGTTCAACTTCGATCTTATGGATATTGTTTATCTGCCATTTGAGAATGTTGATATGCTGTTCACCCTGACCGCTGAGAATGGTCTGTTTGAGCTCTTTTGCATAACGAACTTCGTATGAAGGGTCTTCGGCTACGGCACGGTTAAGAATTTCACCGAGTTTTTCTTCGTCCTTTTCTTCGACTGCCTTGATGGCTGTGCGATACTTGGCCTGAGGGTATTCGATGCGGGATACGACAATATCTTTACCTATTTCGCAAAGTGTCTGATTTGATTTGACACTACGAAGTTTTACTGTACAGCCGATATCTCCGGCAACCATTTCTGAAACCTTTTCTCTCTTCTTTCCCGCTACTGCATAGAGCGAAGTGATTCGTTCCTTATTTCCTGTTTCAGGGTTGATTAAGTCCATTCCTTCTGTAATCTTACCTGATACTACTTTGAAGTATGAGACGTCGCCAAGGTGCTGTTCCAGAGCATTGTGATAGATGAACAGAACTGTAGGACCGTTCTCATCGCAGGGAAGCTCGCTTCCGTCAGTAAGCAGGGTAGGATTGCTTGCCGGGTTGGGAGCTACATTGATTGCAAACTCCATGAGACGTTTTACACCGATATCTTTCTTTGCAGAGAGACAGAAAGCTGGAAGGAGTTCTCCTTTGAGGAATCCAGCGTGAAGGCCACGTATCATTTCGGCAAATTCAAGGTTTCCTGTTTCAAAATATTTTTCCATCAGCTCTTCATCGTGAACAGCTGCCATTTCCATAAGAGCAAGTCTGACTTCGTTGGTCTTTTCCATTAGCTCTTCAGGAATTTCAGATTCGGTACGTGTGCCGTTTTCATCGGTAAATGTGTAGAGCTTCATCTTCAGTACGTCAACGAAGCTGTTGAACTTTTCACCTGTGGCAACGGGGAACTGTACCAATACTACATTCTTTCCGAATGACTGTCTGATAGATTCCACTGTTCCTTCCCAGTCTGCATTTTCATGGTCGAGCTGGTTAATCGCAACGATACAGGGTTTTTTATATTGGCTGGCATATCTTCCGAAGATTTCTGTTCCTACTTCTACGCCCTGAGTAGCATTCACGACTAGAATACCTGCATCACATACCTTGAATGATGAAATCATTCCACCGATAAAGTCATCAGCTCCGGGAGAGTCCATGATATTGAATTTTGCATTCATAAACTCTGTATAAAGAGCAGTTGAATAGATTGAACGCTGGTTAAGCTGTTCAACTTCGGTGTTGTCGCTGATAGTGTTCTTACCTTCTACTGTTCCACGGCGGTCGATGACCTTTCCTTCGAACATCATAGCTTCCGAAAGGGTAGTTTTACCTGATTTGGTGCTTCCAAGGAGTACGACATTACGGATTCTGTCGGTTTTGTATGTATTCATATAGTCAGTTGATAATGTTAGTTTCCCACAAAGTTAGGAAATATGATTTATTAAAGCAAGAAAATGCCGTCTTTCATTTCCAAAGTTTTGTCAGACATTGCAGCCAGTTCTTTGTCGTGGGTGACGATGATGACTGTCTGACCGTATTTGTCACGCAAATCGAAAAAGAGTTTGTGGATCTCCTTTTTGGTCTTGCTGTCAAGATTACCTGATGGCTCATCGGCAAAGAGTACTGACGGATTGTTGATGATTGCTCTTGCTATTGCAACCCTCTGCTGTTCACCACCTGAGAGTTCGGATGGTTTGTGGCTTAGGCGGTGTCCCAGCCCAAGTTCCTTGAGAAGTGATGCAGCCCTCTCCGAAGCCTCTTTGTGTCTGCTTCCTGCGATGAGTGCAGGAATGAAGACATTCTCAAGTGCCGTAAATTCAGGTAACAGGTGATGGAACTGGAAGACAAAACCGATTTTGCGATTTCTGAAGTCGGAGAGTTTGTTTCCTGAGAGAGAGTAGATATCAGTGCCATCGATCTCTACTCTACCGCTGTCCGGTTTGGAAAGTGAACCGAGTATTCTTAAGAGGGTGGATTTGCCGGCTCCGCTTGCACCTACTATAGAGATAACCTCTCCTTTGTCGGCATAGAAATTAATATCCTTGAGCACGCGTACATCAGCGAAACTCTTATTTATGGATTCAGCCCTAATCATTGTCAGGCCCTCCGGGACATCTCTGCCCTTTGTTCTTTTGCCATGTTTTTATCATTTCTATCCTGAATTCCTCTTCTGCAAGGTAAAGTTTTGCAACTTTGCTTACAGGAAGAATTTTGAGAAATTCATTCATGTATAGCTTGTTAAGCTCACCCTCCTTCTGAAATGCCTCGTTGAATTCCATCAGGAGCTTTGTCATCTGTCTCTCTTGGTAGTTGCCATTGCTGTCAAGAGCTTTAATCTTCTCCAAAATCTCACGTCCTCTCTTGTGGCATTTTCTGCATTCGGAGCGGTATTCATCGTACAGAGGCCAGAAGTCTTTGGCTTCTGCCGGCGTAAGCCCTATATAGGTCGTGAAGAAGGCAATCTTGGCACTCTTTATCTGATCGTCGTTTTTGTCACCTTTCGGACCATGACCATCTTTTCCGGTTGCATTGAGGGTGAATGCCGAGAATAAGACAAACAGTAATGTAGCAATTCTTTTCATATTTGTGTGTTGTGTCATTAGTAATCAATGTAGTCCATGAGTTCATCTTCTGAAAGATTCTCGTCCATTATTCTTTCGAATGTGATTTCCTGCATTGCATCGGAGTACAGATTCCCCAGATCAATCTCATCGTAGTACTCTTCAATGAAACTGCTCTTGAGATATCCGTTTTCTATCAATGCCATGATGCCATCCTTTTCAGCGATAGCTGATGGCTTTTGCAGAGCGTCTGTAAGTTTCAATGACAGGTAACCGATTCCGGCAATTATTCCGAACATCAGAAAGAGCATGAGTGAAGGTTTGAGACGCGAAATGAGAGAGGGTGTGCTCTCTTCTTCCTCCTTGATGGCAAGATGCACTCTCTCCTCCAGTGCCATAAAATACTCTTGGGGTGGAGACCATGGATTCTTTTTCAGATCCGGATTGTCCAATATATCCTTATTACTCTTTTCCATACCATTTAGACTACTCTTTTTCGAGAAGGTTTAATATTTTAGTATAGGCGATATGATATGATGCCTTCAGGGAACCGATGCTTCCGCCTGTAATCTCGGCGATTTCTTCGTACTTTAACTCTTCGAAATATTTGAGTGAGAAGACAATACGTTGCTTTGGCGGAAGGCTGGCGATTGCTTTGTGAAGTTTGAGCTGGGCCTGATTCCCGTTAAAATAGGGGTCGGATTCAATACGGGAAGCCACCTCTGCCTCCTTGCTGCCCAATGAGATGATATTTCTCAGTCTCTCCCTCTTGAGAAAGGTGAGCGCCTCGTTGGTGGCGATCCTGTAGATCCATGTGAAAAGTGAGGATTCGCTTCTAAATTCAGGCAGATATTTCCACACCTTTATAAATGTATTTTGAAGTATATCGTCACAGTCCTCATGCGATGGGACCAGTTTTCTGATGTGGTTATACAATCGGGTAGAATAATGGCGTATAATGAGGTTGAAAGCATAATCTTCCATCCCGTCATTATACGCCGTGATTATTTCCTGGTCAATAGACATTATTTTCTTGAGAGAGCCTTTTTCGCAGCTGCCACAATGTGTTCGCAGTCGAGTCCGTACTCTTTCATAAGTCTTGCAGGGGTACCGCTTTGACCGAACTTATCATCTACTGCAACGAATTCCATAGGGTAGAGAGAACCGCTACGGGCAATTACTCCACTTATTAGTTCACCCAATCCACCAGCAATCAAGTGCTCCTCAGCTGTTACAGCTGCACCGGTCTTGGAGATGGATGCGAGTACTGCTTCGGTGTCAAGAGGCTTGATGGTGGCAATATCGATTACCTCCGCACTGATTCCTTCATCAGAAAGAACCTGAGCTGCATTTATTGCTTCCCATACGAGATGGCCTGTGGCAAAAATGGTTACGTCGCTTCCCTCAACCATTTTGATAGCTTTTCCGATTTCGAATTCAGCATCGGCAGGAGTGAAGTTGGGGACTGAGGGACGTCCGAATCTGATATATACAGGACCGTTGTATTTGGCAGCTGCAATGGTTGCTGCCTTGGTCTGGTTATAGTCACAAGGATTGAGAACTGTCATGTTGGGTAACATTCTCATCATTCCAATATCCTCCATTACCTGGTGTGTCGCACCATCTTCTCCAAGTGTGATACCGGCGTGCGAAGCTCCGATTTTCACATTGGTTCCGGCATAGGCCACGCATTGGCGGATCTGGTCATAAACTCTCGATGTTACGAAGTTGGCAAATGAGCCAATAAAGGGAATCTTGCCGCAGAGAGAGATTCCGGCTGCAGCATCTACCATGTTGGCCTCCTGAATACCGCATTCGAAGAATTTGTCGGGATTCTCTTTCTGAAATTCATCGAGTTTTAGTGAACCTGTTAGGTCAGCACAGAATGCTACCACTTCACTATCTCTTCTTCCGGCCTCTGCGACTCCTGCACCGAAGCCTGAACGTGTATCTTTGTTACCCGAATTGGGGAAATTCTTAAGTATATCCATATTATCTCACCTCCTTAGATTTTAAAGTCTCCCAAAGTTTCGGGAAGCTGCTTCAATGCCTCTGCAGCCTGTTCTGCTGAAGGGGCTTTTCCATGCCATTTATGAGTTCCGGACATAAAGTCGACGCCATGTCCCATATCAGTTCTGAAGAGTATCATTATAGGCTTGCCCTTTCCTGAAGCCGCCTTTGCAGCATCAAATGTTGCGAGAATTTCCTCCATGTTATGACCGTCGGCTACAATGACTTCCCATCCGAACGACTTCCATTTAGCTTCCAGGTCACCAAGGTTCATTACCGAGTCGGTGCTTCCGTCAATCTGCTGTCCGTTCCAGTCTGTCATAGCTATGAGGTTGTCAATCTTGTGGTGTGCAGCGAAGAGGGCTGCTTCCCAGATCTGCCCTTCCTGAGTCTCTCCGTCACCTATCAGAACATAGACGAAGTTATTCTCTTTATCAATCCTTTTTCCCAATGCTGCTCCGCAGGCCACTGACAAACCTTGTCCCAAAGAGCCTGAAGGCATATAAACGCCTGGGAGTCCCTTCTCTGTACAGGGGTGTCCCTGAAGTCTTGATCCATATTCCCTGAAAGTCGCCATCTCGTCAATAGGGAAATAACCGGACCTTGAGAGGATACTGTAGAAAAGGGGAGAGACATGACCGATGGATAGGAAGAACATGTCGTTTCCCTTGCCGTTTCTGCTCCAGTTTTCAGGTGAATGTTTCATCTTGTCAAAGAAGAGGGCTGTGATGAAGTCTGTGCTGCTCATCGAACCGCCCGGATGTCCAGATCCTGCTTTGGAGACCATTCTGATAATGTCCCTTCTGACCTGAGACGCAATAGAATTCAGTGTATCAATATTAGCCATAAGCGTTAATCAAATAATGCGCTAATATAGCATGAATTTGAAGAAATACAAAAGTAATGTATATTTGCAGTTACTCTTGAAGAGAAGGAGACATAAAATAATGAAGAATATACGCAACTTTTGCATCATAGCACATATTGACCATGGTAAGAGTACCTTGGCTGACAGATTGCTTGAATATACGGATACAGTGAGCGCCAGAGATATGGAGGATCAGGTCCTGGATTCCATGGATCTCGAAAAGGAGAAGGGAATCACCATCAAGAGCCACGCTATCCAGATGGTTTATAATTACAAAGGGGAGGATTACATACTCAACCTCATCGATACTCCGGGTCATGTTGACTTTTCGTATGAGGTTTCGCGTGCCATCGCATCGTGCGAGGGTGCACTGTTGGTTGTCGATTCTACACAGGGGATACAGGCTCAGACCATCTCAAATCTCTATTTGGCGATAAATCACGATTTGGAGATAATTCCTGTGTTAAACAAGATAGATATGCCATCAGCAATGCCGGAGGTAGTGAGTGACCAGATAGTAGACCTTATCGGATGTGACAGAGAGGAGATTCTGCTTGCCAGCGGAAAGACGGGCGAGGGTATTCCGGCTATTCTGGATGCCATAATAGAGAGGCTTCCGGCTCCCAAGGGCGATCCCGATGCCCCCCTTCAGGCCCTCATTTTCGACTCTGTGTTCAACCCCTTCAGAGGTGTTATTGCATACTTCAAAGTGGTGAACGGTACCATCAGAGAGCATGACAAGGTCAAGTTTGTCAATACCGGCAGGGAGTATGAAGCTGATGAGATAGGATGCCTGCGACTTGGCCTCTCTCCAAAAAGAGAGATCTCCGCCGGTGATGTGGGATATATCATATCCGGCATCAAGACAGCTGTTGAGGTAAAGGTTGGTGATACGATTACCCATGTCGAGAATCCTTGCAGCGATTCCATTGCCGGATTTGAAGAGGTAAAGCCTATGCTTTTCGCAGGAGTTTATCCAGTCGAGACAGACGAGTATGAAACGCTCAGAGCCTCTCTCGAAAAGTTACGTCTGAATGATGCTTCTTTGGTTTTCGACCCGGAATCGTCTCTCGCTTTGGGATTCGGTTTCAGATGTGGATTTCTAGGACTGCTTCACCTTGAGATAGTTCAGGAGAGACTCTACAGAGAGTTCGATATGGATGTCATAACCACTGTACCGAACGTTTCATATAATGTCCATACTACTGACGGAGAGGTCGTCCAGGTGCATAATCCTTCGGGACTTCCTCCCCAGACTACAATAGACTATATAGAAGAACCATATATAAGAGCTCAGATTATCTCGAAGAGTGAATATTTCGGACAGATTATGAAGCTCTGTCTCGATAAGCGAGGGGTGCTTAAGAACCAGCACTTTATAACTGCCGATAGGGTTGAACTCACATACGACATGCCTTTGGCGGAAATTGTTTTCGACTTCTATGACAAACTTAAATCCATATCGAGGGGATATGCATCATTTGACTACCATCTGATAGGTTATCAAAAGGCAGAACTCGTAAAGCTTGATATCCTTCTTAATGGAGAACAGGTCGATGCCCTCTCATCCCTGATCCATAGAGATAAGGCTTATGATTTCGGTCGCAGAATGTGTGAAAAGCTAAAGGAACTTATTCCCAGACAACAGTTCGAAATCGCAATCCAGGCTGCGATAGGAGCCAAAATAATAGCTCGTGAAACGGTAAAGGCAGTGCGGAAGGATGTCCTTGCCAAATGTTACGGGGGAGATATCTCAAGAAAGAGAAAACTCCTTGAAAAACAGAAGAAAGGAAAGAAGAGAATGCGTCAGGTAGGCAACGTAGAGGTGCCACAGAGTGCATTTATGGCAGTCCTTAAACTGGACTAAAAGAGTTCCGGATCTGGTAGCAGTGTGAAAGAAGTACGGTGTAACGGAGTTATACCGTACTTCTTTATTGCCATCCGGTGACTTTTTGTAGGGTATCCGAAATTCTTGTCCCATCCATACTCAGGATAGTCAAGAGCGGCCTTCCTCATATAGTCATCCCTAAAAGTTTTAGCAAGTATTGATGCTGCTGCAATAGATGCAAAAGTAGCATCACCCTTTACAATACAATTGTGGGGAACTAAAACACCGTTTGGGTCTCTCCAGGCTTTGAACCTGTTTCCATCAACGATAATGTGACCTATCCGAGTATTCAGACCATCTAATGCCTTATGCATGCATAAAATCGAAGCATTGAGAATATTGATGGCGTCAATCTCTTTTTCAGTTACATATTCGACTTTGTAATCTATTGATTCTCTAATGATCAACTCCCGCAGTCTCTCTCTCTTGGATGGAGATAGTTTTTTGGAGTCATTGAGATCCTCGTTGAAAAAATCAGAGGGTAGTACCACAGCCGCGGCAAACACCGGCCCTGCCAGGCATCCGCGGCCAGCTTCGTCACATCCGGCTTCTATGATATTAGGTTTGAAAAACTGTTGCAACATAATGTTGCAAATTAACTACATTCTTTCCAGTTTTTCACCAAGAAGATGGATGATCCGGTTCTTGTCTTTAATAATTTCTTCCAGTTCAGCGATGCGTCTGTCCCTTTCAGCAATGACAAGGTCATTCTGCTCTCTGACTGTATTGAATTCCTTTCCGAAAATCAACTCTTCCTCAGAGATATGAAGGATGGTTGCAAGTTGAGGAATGCGCTCGCTGACTAAGATGGTGTCTCCTTTTTCAATCTTGTGATAAGCTGTTTGTGAGATTGATAGGAGATCTGCCACGTCAGATTGAGAAAGATTTTGTTTCCTTCTCTGCTGCTCTATTCGCTTTTTGATTTCCAAATTATTCATAGCACAAATGTAGTGTTATGAAAAATAATCACAAAATACTATTAGTTAAATAATATTAATAATTTGTAATCAATATAACCGAAATAATGGTGATTGTAATTCTCATTCAATTCTTAAGATTACTGAAATTCTTGAAAGTCAATAAATTGCGTGGGGGGGGGGTAACCTAAATACTTGAGTTTCTATCAATTGTTGATCATTAGCGAAAAATTGAAAGTCAATCCCTTTGGTTTACTATTTTTTGCAGTTATTTTCCCTCCATGGATCAAAACAGAGTTCTTTACTATCGAAAGCCCCAGTCCTGTTCCTCCCAGTTCCCTACTTCTTCCTTTGTCAACTCTGTAGAACCGCTCAAATATACGGTCAAGATGGATAGGGTCTACACCTGTCCCATTGTCTGAAACAGAGAAGTATAGCATCTTTTCATCCATCTTGGTGAGATTGATTTCCACTTTGCTCCCTTTAGAGTAGAGGAGGGCATTTTCGAGGAGGTTGTTGAAAATCGATTCTATCAGGGAGTAGTTGCCATTAATGCTCAGATCATCCGGTAGATTGTTTACTATTTTACATGAGCTGTTTACTGATATTTCTATGGACCTAACCACGTCCTTAACGATTTCTGAGAGGTTTAAAGGCTCTTTGGAGATTTTGTCGCTCCCCTCTTCCATACGGGTGAGTGTGGATAGATCTCCAAGTAAGTCAGAGAGCCTTTTGGCCTGTGAGTAGGCCTTGGAAATGAACAGCTCTCTGGTAGCAGGAGGTATGTCAGGATTGGAAACGAGTGTCTCAAGATATCCGCATATGCTGCTTACCGGAGTTTTCAGCTCGTGGTTGATGTTCTGTGTCAACTGTTTTTTTCGGGCGATATTCTCCTGTGTCTGGAATATTACCTTCTCCCTTTCAATGGAGATGTCCTCTTTGGTCACCAGCCCCTTGTTATATATCTCCGTGAGCCTATCAAGCAAAGTACCTATTCTGCCTGAAGGGAAATGTCCGAAATTCTTGCCAGTGGGGGTTCCCTTTTCAGCCAGATAGACCAGCTCCTCCAGCATGGAGATGGTCTGCTTCTCTTTGTTAAATATTAAAGCCATAACCGTATCCCTGACTTGTTGTCAGATAGTTTCCATACTCTCCGAGTTTTTTTCTTAGCCGTGTAATGTTGACATCTATTGTCCTATCCAGCACTATTACTTCATCCTTCCATATTCTCTTGAGTATCTCTTCTCTGGAAAAAACTCGTCCGGGATTCTTGAGCATTAGGATAAGGATTTCAAGTTCTGTCTTTGTCAATGCAACTTCAGAGGAGTCGATGTAGCATTTGTGCTTTAGGATGTCGACCCTCAGCCCTTTGAATTCCAGTATCTGGCTGTCGCCTTCCTTGTGGCATCTTCTTAACACACTCTTTACCCTGGCCACAACCTCTCTGACAGAGAAGGGTTTTGCAATGTAGTCATCAGCACCTATGGTGAGTCCGGTAACCTTGCTCTCTTCAGAGCCCATGGCAGAGCAGAAGATAATGGGAATATCGGCTGTCAGAGGTGATTCCTTCATCTCTTTTGCCATTTTGAACCCACTTTTACCAGACATCATTACGTCAAGAATTATCAGTGAGTACTCTTCAAGGGGCATCTTCATGGCCTGTTCTGCACTATATGCGCAATCAACCTCGAAACCTTCTATTTCGAGGTTGAAGCTCAGAATCTCACATATAGACTCTTCGTCATCCACTATAAGTATTTTCGTTTTCATCTGTGCAAAGTTAGAAGAAAAATCGGAAGTACTTAATAAATTATCAGCTTACATTCATTAGTCTGTAAAATGCCCTGATAAGGTGCTTGAGGTTATCAGCCTGTTGGTATGTCTCTTGTAAAACAGTCTGATATAATATATTTATATTCAAATTGTTATCATTCTTTTCAGATGTGAGCCCTTTGATATTCTCTTCGATTTTTTCAGTTACCTGACTCTTGAAGTGAGATATCTCCTTGATTATTGCTGTAGGATCTGAACTTTCGTTAACCTGATAGCTGCTTATATAATTGATTACCTTTTTATATATTGAGTCAAGTGTGCTTCCCAGTCTATCAAGTTCTTCTGCTTTATCTGCAGGGAGTGGATTGAAGTTGTTTTCGATATGTTCAAGGCAAGGGTCGAAGGATCTTCTTAGTCCGTATAGCAGTTCGACTGAGTGGTTGCTGGTTATATGAAACCAGGTGTTGGCTTGGGCTGTGATGCCCGGAGATAGCTTCATGAATGCCCTTATCTCTTTTTTGCGTATATTCTTGTTTATTCTGATCTGCTCATTTACTGATGCGGAGAGTTTTTTCATCGTCCTTCTGTTCTGCTTCTTGAACGCCTCTGTAAAGAGGCCGTACATATTCTCTACCTCTTTGAGATTGCCGATGACATTTTCTCTGATATGGCGGCACACCAGCTCCCAGAGTAGCTGAGGCTCTTTGCATTCCATGATCTGCTGATAGAGTGAGTCTCTCTTCTCCTCCTTGTTCTCCTTCGCATATTTGATATTGCTCCTTATTATTATTGCTATTGCCACTGCAGAGAGAAGGAACATAACAATGAACGAGCCGAAATGCATTGCCATTGTTACGATGAAGCATAGAATGAACGCAGCAATTGCTGTGAGGAACCATCCGCCTATGACCGATATCATTCCTGTCACCCTGAAGACAGCACTTTCTCTTCCCCATGCTCTGTCTGCAAGAGAGGTACCCATTGCCACCATAAATGTTACAAATGTGGTTGAGAGAGGGAGTTTTAGCGATGTACCCAGTGCAATGAGCAATGATGCTATCACCAAGTTTACAGCTGCCCTGAGTTGGTCGAATGCCGCACCATTCTCAAGGATAACTTCATCCTTGTTGAAACGGCTGTCTATGAATCTAGAGACCTTTTCAGGAATGATTTTTTGGATTGAACAGGCAATGGAGTTTGAGATCGTCACGATTCTTCTGGCTATTGCGGAGGTGCCGAACATTTCGTCCGAATTGTCTTGTCTGGAGAGGTTAACTGATGTCTTTATGACATTTTTTGCCTTTTTGGAGGTAATGAGCGAAAGTACCATTATGGCACCTGCTGCTATGAGGAAGAGCAAGGGGGTCTTTGCAGGCCCCATGAGAGATTCCATCATATAGTTGTCGGCTCCAATTGCTACCCCATTGGCTGACCAATCCTGGAAAGCGGAGTATCCGGCAAGTGGAATTCCGATGAAGTTCACCAGGTCGTTTCCGGCAAATGCCATTGCCAGCGCAAATGTTCCTATAAGGACTATTACCTTGAAGATATTGACTTTCAGCAAGGCGAGTATCTGCATTATTATTCCGCTTACAACGAAAAAGAGCAACAGGATACTTCCGGTATTCTCCTTGATGTACATTTTCAGGTCTGCTGTCATGAACGAGGCGTCCTTAAGCCCCTTGATTACCATAAAGTATAGGATGGCAGTCACAGCGATTCCTCCGATGATTCCGGCAGCCCATTTAACCTTGTGCCTATAGTTGAAAGTGAATAGCAGACGGGTGATATATTGTACGAGGGCTCCGAAGAAAAAGGCGAGTGCAATGGAGAGAAATATTCCCAATACGACTGTCAATGCCTTTTCAGAGTTGATCATCTGCGAGAATGTTAGAGCTCCGTCGCTGCTGATGTTCTTGAGCAAGGCAAGAGCCACAGTTCCTCCTAGCAGCTCAAATACCAGAGAGACAGTAGTGGATGTAGGCAAACCCATAGAGTTGAATGCATCCAATATTATCACATCTGTTACCATAACAGCGAGCATTATGCATATAATCTCCTCAAAAGAGAAAAATTGGGGTTGGTAGATTCCGTGACGGGCAATCTCCATCATACCGTTACTCATTGTAGCTCCGGCAAATACACCAATGGCTGCAATGACTATTATTGTCCTGAAAGAAGCACTCTTTGCTCCCACTGCCGAGTTCAGGAAGTTCACTGCATCGTTGCTCACTCCTACTATCAAGTCAGATATTGCCAGAAAAAAGAGGAATGCAATGATTCCGATGTAAATCCATTCCATAATTTGTTTATCTTTGTTACTGCTGCAAATGTATCCAGCAGATATTACAGAATTGTTACAAACAGATTAATTTGATATTGCAATGAAAGGCAAAGTTGTATTGATAACAGGTGCTACAAGCGGCATCGGTGAGGCTTGTGCGAGAAAGTTTGCATCAGCCGGCGCTTCTCTTATTCTCAATGGAAGAAACAGAGAAAAACTCTCAGCTCTTAAGGATGAATTTACTAAGGATGGTGTGGAGACCCTTCTCTTGCCCTTTGATGTTATGGATAGGGATGCTATGAGAAGTGCTCTTGCTTCCCTTAGTGGTAAATGGAGCGAAATAGATATCCTCATCAATAATGCAGGTCTGGTTTATGGAACAGACAAGGAGTTCGAAGGAAATCTCGATGAGTGGGATATTATGATAGATACCAATATCAGGGCTTTGCTCTCGATGACAAGATTGGTGGTTCCAGGTATGGTCGCAAGAGGTAAAGGCCATATTATCAACATTGGTTCTATTGCGGGAGATGCTGCATATCCAGGTGGCAGTGTCTATTGTGCTACAAAGGCAGCTGTCAAGGCTCTCTCAGACGGACTTCGTATAGATCTGGTAGATACTCCTCTTCGTGTTACCAATATTAAACCCGGCATGGTAGAAACCAATTTCTCCGTAGTACGCTACAGAGGAGATAAAGCGAAGGCAGATGCATTTTATAAGGGTATTGTCCCTCTGTGTGGTGCGGATGTGGCAGATGTGGCTTTTTATGCTGCCAGCGCACCTGCGCATGTGCAGATTGCAGAGGTCCTTCTTATGCCTACCAATCAGGCTACCGGAACTATCTCTTATAAGAGGCAGTAAGTTTTTATTAGAAAGATTTTATCAGAGTGAAAAAAGGGGGATGACCTTATTGGCCATCCCCCTTTGAATATTGTTATTAAGTAATTATCGGATCTTTGCGAATTCGATGTCGTTTTCAGCACGTTTTGCGAAAGCTTCTTCTTTGGTTGCTATTGCAAGAGCTTCGTTTGCCTGAGCTACCTTACCGTTGCGTGCAGCGATAATAGCTTTGAGGTAGTTGCTGCAAGGGCACTGGCAGTCGCCGAGAATCTTTGAAGCAGCCATGAGGTTGTTGGTAAGAACGTTGGCGAGAGCTTCATTGAATGTGTTGGTACCTTTTACTTTAGCGAGGGCTTCATTGTAGTTGCCGTTAAGGATGTCAATAACTGCAAGGTCAATATTTGATTCCTTGAGACCGGCCTTCTTGAAGCAGTTTTCAGCCACTGCAAATTCACCTTTGCGAAGGGCAAGAACACCCTGTGCGTGGATGAAATAAGGACATGAGGTTTCGGTAACCTTAGCGAGTGTAGCTTCTGCTTTGCCGTTTTCACCTGCTGCAAGGTATGCAACTGCGAGGTTTACAAGACCTCTTTCGCTTGAATATTTGTTTACAGCCTGCTGGTAAACATTAATCTTGGCATTGTTATCTTCGAGAAGTGAAGCCACGCGCAGAAGAGCTTCTTCGTCAAGAACTTCAATGTTTTCGTTCACGAGTGCGAGAAGCTCTTCATTGCTATAGTTGGTGAAGTTGATATTGGCAATGAATCTTGCACGGCGCAGTGCAGGAAGGATCTCCTTCTGAAGTACTGTGTACACCTGTGAGAGGTTCTTGATCTCTTTTTCACGAACTGCAGGGTCGCTGTACATCTGGAGAACACGGAGAATAAGTTCCTTGTCCTGAATGTCAGAATTGGCAACGAGTTCGCTGAATCCATCCCAGTCTTCTTCAACGTTTCTTGAAGAGATCTCGGTTTCAATAGCTACTTTCTTGTTGTTGATCTTCTTATTGAAAGCATCTGTAGCGCTCTTTGCACGTTTCTGTGAAAGTTCTGCGTTGAAATCTTCTTTTCCGTCAGGTGAAGCGTAGGCAACGATTTCAGTGTTTACGAGTTCTCTTCTTTCGTCTTCCTTAAGACTCTTGAGGAATTTCTGGAAATCCTTTATGTCTTTGGTTGTGAGCTGAGAACCGCGAACTGTAGCGCTGTTGATGAGGTAGAGGATCTGAGCTTCGTTCTGCTCGGGAATGATCTCCTTGTATGAATCGGGAATATATGCAGGGGTTCCGCATTTACGTACCAGCATATATGTGGTATTTGCACCGTCAGCCACTCTGTAAGGTTCTGCGAAAGGAACTCTTTCTTCTTTATAGATGACTGTGAGTCTGAGTTCAAGATGGCATTTTTCCATACCTTCAACATAATCAAACTCAAGGTTTTTAGATACAGATGTACCAGTTTCGGGAATTACCTCATAATTTTCAGTAACTTTTTCGCCCTGGAACATAATGGGATCAAGGAGAGATTCACCTCCGTTATATACGATGGCAGGAACAACCTCGATAATAGCCTTGGGATGGAAGAATTTCTCAGGGAAAGAAACTGTAACGTTGGTTCGAATTTTGCCTGCAACAACTTCCAGAACCTGAGGATCACACTGAACTGATACCTGATCGGCCTCTTTAGCCATCTTTTTGGGATTACCACAGGAAACGATAATAACTCCTGCAATGGCAATCATAAGGACATTGAAAAATCTTTTCATTTTGATATAAATTAGTTTTGTGTATTATTCATATTCAGTCACAGACGCGCAAATATAGCATATAATTTCATTTATTTTCAACAATGATGCCAAAAATATTAACTTTGCATCTATAAAGATTGATATGGAACTTAATGAGATAAAGAACCGTTTCGGGATCATAGGGAATGACCCCAGACTCAATTCAGCCATCGAGACTGCTATAGAGATAGCCGGGACAGATCTTTCTGTTCTCATCACCGGTGAAAGCGGGGTGGGAAAGGAGGTGATTCCCAAAATTATTCACGCACATAGCCCGCGTAAGCACAATAATTATATAGCCATCAACTGCGGAGCTATTCCTGAAGGAACTATAGAGTCTGAACTGTTCGGTCACGAGAAAGGCTCTTTCACAGGAGCGAATGAAGCCAGGAAGGGTTATTTCGAGGTGGCCGACGGAGGTACAATTTTCCTGGATGAGGTGGGAGACCTCCCCTTGTCGACACAGGTGCGTCTTCTGCGTGTACTTGAAACAGGTGAGTTTATAAGAGTGGGTTCGTCCAAGATTCTCAAGACCAACGTTCGTGTGATTGCAGCCTCAAATGTCGATTTTGAGAGGGCAATTGCAAGAGGCAAATTTAGAAAAGACCTGTACTATAGGCTTAATGCCATTCCTCTCTTTATCCCTCCTCTGAGGGAGAGAAAAGGAGATATACATCTTCTTTTCATGAAATTCGCGCTGGATTGCGCAGAAAAGTATAGAATGCCTACTGTACGTCTGACTCCTGAGGCCAGAGCAGTACTTGAATCGTACAGATGGCCCGGAAACATCAGGCAGCTCAAGAATATTGCCGAGCAGATTTCGGTGCTCGAGCGTGAGCGTGAGATATCAGCGGAAGCAATCAAGAGCTATATACCCTCCGATACCTCTACACTTCCCGTCTGTGCCCAGGACAGCCAGTCTGACAGCACTCTCTCCGACAGGGACCTTATCTTCAAAATGCTCTTCAGTCTGAGGGAGGAGGTTGACACTCTCAAGTCAATCGTCGCAAATCTCACTTCTGCTGAACATCATCACCATACGAAAGAGATTCAGGTGCTTCCATCCCACAATGACATGGAGCTTGATACATATTCTGATATAGAACCGGAGGAGGAAAAACCAGTGATGACTATTCAGGATATGAATGCTGATATGATAAGAAATGTGCTCAAGAAGCACAATGGCAAGAGAAAGGCCGCTGCTGCTGAACTTGGAATATCAGAACGCACATTATACAGAAAAATCAAAGAACTGGATATTGAATAAAGCATGAGAATATTACGAATTATATTGCCTACACTGATTTTGACAGCTGCAGTCTCTTGCGGGATCTACTCATTTTCCGGGACCTCGATACAGCCCGATGTCAAGAGCCTCTCTGTGGAGTACTTTGAAAATAAGGCTTTGAAGGTGAATCCTTCGCTCAGTTCTTCGCTTTCCGATGCACTCATCGAGAAGTACAGGAAGCTGACCCGTCTGGATATTCTATCTGAAATGGGGGATATGAATGTTGCTGGAGAGATAGTCAATTATGACACCAAACCTATGGCTGTTACTAAAGATGAGCAGGCTTCCCAAAACCGTCTTACTATCGTAGTGAAGATTTATTTCACTAACAAGCTCCATCCTGAAGAGGACTTCGAAAAGACCTTCTCCGCCTATGCGGACTATGATGCCAATGAGATGCTTGATGCAGTAGAGGAGACTCTTTGCGAAGAGATTATCGAAAAGTTGGTCGAGGATATATTCAATGCAACCGTAGCAAACTGGTAATACAGTGTTTACCTATGGACAAAATTCCTCTTTCACAGATGACAATAGCACAGCTTGAAAGTGTGGTCTCGACCTATCCATGGTTCACAGCTGCGCATCAGGAGCTTTTTTTGAGGATGTCAGAGATGGGGCTGGACAGCTACAGTGACTCCTTGAAAAAATGCAGGTGGTATATTTATCCTTTCAGGCTTCCTTTTCGCAAGGGATATTCTGCTATGCGCAGCGCAGCAGAGAGTGAGGGCTTCGACAGTTCTATATATAGCCTTGATTTCAATGAAGTGATGCCTGTAATAGTCCCTACTCCCGGAAGGAGAGAGGTAACAAAGGAAGAACAGGCTCCAAGAAAGGAGTATATAGTCATAGGAGGAGATTATTTTTCCCCTGAGGAGGTGAGTTCTGTTTCGGAACCGCTAATCCCACAGGAGGGATTCCAAGAGGAGAAAAGTAGTGCTCTGGAGGGGATAGATGAGTATCTCTATACCGAAACACTTGCCAGAATTTATGCAGAACAGCAGTTTTATTATCAAGCAATTGAAGTTTATGACAAACTTATTTTGTTATATCCGGAAAAAAGTGCTTACTTTGCATCCCTTAAGGAAGAATTAAAGAAAAATTTATAGGTTATGTACATAGCACTTTCCGTTTTGATAATCATCGTGAGTATACTTCTCACATTGATCGTTTTGATCCAGAACTCTAAAGGTGGTGGACTTGCTGCAAACTTTGCTGCCGGTAACCAAACATTCGGAGTACGTCAGACTGCAGATTTTCTTGAAAAAGCTACATGGACACTCTCCATCGTAATGCTCGTTCTCTGTATTCTTGCTACAGCATTTGCCCCTTCACATAAAGCTCAGGACAATGCAGTTATCGAAAAGCTCGAACAGAATCAGTCTGTAGAAGGGCAGCCTCAGTTCCCTGTCGCACCTCAGGATATGACCAACAACGAGTAAAAAAGTCTTAGAAAATTGAAAAAAGTGGAAAATATTCCACTTTTTTTAAAAAAAATAGTACATTGCATAACAAGGTACTGAAAAATATATATATATTTGCATCACCAAATAATTTAGTATTTCAAATAGTAAAAATACAGAGCTTATGAAACGTATTATTGAAGTCAGCATTGCAGGACGCAACTTTATTATCAACGAAGATGCGTATGGCAGATTATCTTCTTATCTTGAAAACTTCAGGAATAAGACTCAGATGGGTTCCTCTACCAAGGAGGTTATGGATGAACTCGAAGAGAGGATTGCAGAAATTTTCTCTGAAATGTTGTCTACCAGCAATCAGACTATTACACTTTCAATGGTTGAGAGCGTAATTTCCCGACTTGGTATGCCTGATGGCTCTTTTGACTATGGTAGTTCTTTCGATACCAGGGATAGTTATGACAGTCGTTACAGGTATTACGAGGCTCCGGAACCCAAAAAGCTGTTCAGGGACATTGATAACAAATGTATAGGTGGTGTATGTTCAGGACTGGCACACTACTTTAATGTTGACATTACTATTGTCAGACTTATCTTTATCATTATCTTTTTCTGCGGTTCTTTCGGTTTTTGGCTCTACCTTATCCTGCTCTTTGTAGTGCCTGCTGCTAAAACAGGCGCTGATAAGTGCCGTATGTACGGTTTGCCCGTAACTGCAGAAAATATCAGAAGATTTCATTAATTAATTGATCTGGATATGGAAGTATTTGAATCTAATGTTGATAATCTGAAGTCTCAGATGAGGAAGGGTGTGCTGGAGTATTGTATTCTCAGTATTCTTGACAAGA
>CALZHC010000028.1 GCA_945787505.1 uncultured Alistipes sp. | reverse complement strand
AGCGAAAAGAAAGCACCTCGAATACTCTCGGTGCTTTCCTTTGTCATATCTGAAAACATGCTGACGATACCGAACAGCAGAATAAACAACATCGCACGGGACATTATTTTCTTCTTTTTCATATCAAATGGCTCGTCAAAGTGACTTAAGTCACGAAGTTTCTATTAGATATCTTACTTGGCGGTAAGGTAAGGATTCTCACCGGTAAGAGTTCTCATAAAGCTGACAATCGAGATTACCTCCTTGTCAGAGAGATTCTTGCCAAGCTGATATTTTGCCATTGCCTTGACAGCCTCTTCCATTGTAGGATAAGAACCGTCATGGAAGTAAGGTGCAGTAAGGGCTATATTCCTCAATGTAGGAACCTTAAATCTGTGCAAATCTGCCTCATTGAGAGTAAATCCCTTAAGACCTTCATCATCAGCATTGTACTCTATATCAGACGAACGGTCTGCATAGTAGTCGCCATATATGCTGACCTTTTCAAATGACTGACCTCCGAGAATGATTCCGGTATGGCAGGTAGCACATCCAAGCCTCTTGAATGTCTCATAACCCTCTAGTTCATCTTTAGATATTGCATCCGCGTTTCCTCTCAAGTAGAGGTCAAAGCGTGCCCCCGGAGTAATAAGGGTCTTTTCGAATTCAGCTATTGCATCTGTAACGGTAGCCTCTGTAAGTCCTACTCCTGGATAGAGTGTTTCGAACTCCTTAACCAAAGCCTTGTCCCTTCTGAGTCTAGCTACTATATCATCCCAGGTCTGGTCACCCATTTCAACAGGGTTTACAGGAGGACCGGCAGCCTGCTGCTGAAGATCTGCAGCACGTCCGTTCCAGAACTGCTGTACATTGAAATATGAGTTGTAAACAGTGGGCGCATTAACACCTCCGAACTGTCCGTAGATACCTTCTGATGTCCGATGCTGCGGGTCGCTTACTCCACCGTCCTTGAGAATATGACACGAAGCACACGAGATGGTTCCATCAAGCGAGAGTCTGCCATCATTGTACATTCTCTCTCCAAGATTCGCTTTATCCTTGTCGTAAGGAATTTCCCAAAGCATAGGTCTGACAGGTTCATTGGCAAGTTCCTTACAAGCGTGCGATTCATAGAGAGCAGCCCTGGAGGTACGTACCCATTCTGCAAGGATACTTTTCTCTTTTTTGTTGAAACCGGTCCCCCAGTGAATCATCTTGTACTGGGCGATGGGCATGGTTCCGTAGCTTACGGCATGGTCAATCATAGACAATGTAACCTCATCTACATTGTTGATGTCTGCCGTCTTGGTCTCCAAGTCTGTGAAAAGGAATGCTCGTGTAGCATGAGCTTTGATGGTCGGGCCTATTACAGGCAGGGACGCATAGAAGGGCAGCTCCGGAGTCCGGGCGTGGCAAACATAACAGTCATTCTGTTTTAGAATTGCTACAACCTGTTCAGAAAGAGGGGCGTCTGGAATGCTCTTCCTAAAGCCGAAGCGATAAATAGCAACTATGGCTGCCGCTCCAACCAGAATCCCGAGAACCACTAAAAGAATACGTTTCATAATAGCAAAATTGGTTAGTCTGTATTGTAACGCGAATATAATAGATTTTTTACTAACTTTGTGTACCGATTGCAAATTTAGGAATGATGAAGAATATTGAAGTTGTTGCCGCCATCATCAGCAGCCCGGACCAGATATTTGCGACAAAGCGCGGATATGGGGAATTCAAAGGATGGTGGGAGTTCCCTGGCGGGAAAATCGAACAGGGAGAGAGCCGCGAAGAGGCTCTTCACCGTGAAATCAGAGAGGAACTTGATGCACAAATCACAATTGACACTCTTTTCGAGACCATTGAGTGGGACTATCCCGACTTTCACCTTACCATGCACTGCTATCTATGTACCCTTGAAAATGACAACTACACACTCAAGGAACACGAAGATGCAAGGTGGATTGACGCAGACTCTCTCTTCAGCGTGGATTGGCTGCCCGCAGACCTTGAGGTGGTCAGAAGACTCTCATTGCTGCATTCAGTAAGGGCCAGACACAGCATCCGCAGATACATCGACAAGCCCCTTTCACAGGAAGTCATAGACAAACTCAACGAAAAGATCCGTGAGTGCAACGAAAAAGGCAATCTGCATATACAACTGGTAGTGAACGAAAAACGGGGCTTCAACGGAATAATGGCATACGGCTCTTTTTCAGGAGTCTCCAACTATATAGTCATGGCAGGGGCCAAAAGTGATACGCTGGGCTATAGGATAGGATACTACGGTGAACAGATTGTACTGTACGCACAACAGTTGGGTCTGGGGACCTGCTGGGCCGGCATATCATATCGCAAAATCAAAGGTGCATATACCCTCGCCTCAGAAGAGAAAATTGCCTGTATGATCTCTATCGGTTATCCTGACGAAGGAGGAAGAGTGCTCAAGCGCAAGACTTCAGAAATGGTCAGCAATATCTCAGTTGATTCTCCAGGATGGTTCGCGCTCGGGGTAAAGGCAGCACTACAGGCTCCAACAGCTGTAAACCAGCAGAAATTCTTCTTCGAGCTCATGCCACAACCCTCAGGCTGCAAGCCAATAGTCAAGGCAAAAGCACTGCCCTCTATGGTTGGCTACACGAAAATAGATCTGGGTATAGCAATGTACCATTTCGAAATCGGGGCCGGACTCTCCAACTTCGAATGGTCAGATACACCCTTCAGGATTTGATACTGTTATTCGATAAGTTTTATATTATCCACCCATAGGGTATTGCCGGGGCCGCCATGAAAAGCCTCTCCGCTGCTTGAGGAGATCCATATAATCAGATGAGTAGGTTCAGTTCCTTCTTCTGCCCATCCAACCTCCTCGATTGGCACGAGTTTACCTGCCGAATTGCGGCAATAGAAGGCATCCTTTCCTCTCTTGAGTCCCATACCGAAACCTTTGAGTTCGCTATCTGAAGAGAGGTCTCCGTAACGTATAAGGGTTCTGTCTCCGTTCACCCAGTCTGAGGTACTCTCCTTGAAGAGTTTGAATCCTGTGCCGACTCTTTGGGCAGTTACACTGCCATCGGGATGCTCTACCCTGCGCTGAAGCAGGACCTTCACACAAGGATAGTCAGGGATGCCCAATTTCTTTTGTGCGCTAAAACCCGTGGATCGAAGTATCTCGTTGCCACTAATCGCCTTGTAATCATACTGCAGAGCTTTGGGGTGTCCGGTATATGGTACTCCGCAATCAACTGTGGCATAGGTGTTCTGGGAATCCTTTACCGGCTCTTCGAACACCCCTGTCAGCAGAGTTCCCTGAACCATCACATCAAGGTTTATGAAGCCAAATACCTTAATTGATTCGATGGCATTTACCATCCTGACACAATATCCGTTATTCCTTGCTTCGGGAAACAGAGTATTGCTGACCTTCACGATGCCCATTACCTGTGCCATTATATTGCAAGGGGCGAAAATATTGTTACCGCTTAATTTGTAGAGATTTTTGGTATTTCCTCCGATTACAGATGATTCCTTGATTTCCAGTATTGTCCAATCATCCAACCTGCCATCCTGAGCTATTCTGGAGGCATCTGTACTCTGTGAATACGACAAATATGAGAAAAATAAGGTGCAAAAAATTGATATTAATATCTTTTTCATATATTTTTGAGTTGTAAAAACGGCAAATTTAGCAAATGAGAAGATTCATCACTCTCTTTTTATTCTTTTTTTTACAGATTCCACTTTGGGGAATCAAGGCCGTATCGCACCCAATCAAGGTAACTCAGCCCGATGGAAGTATCATTACAATATTGTGCCATGGTGATGAATTTTTCAGATATTTCACGACTCTGTCAGGCGCACCGATAACCAAATGTCCAGATGGCTACTACTATTACACTGAGTTCAAAAAGAACATCCAGGCCATAACCAGCAAAAGGGTATCGGAATCCAGCATAGTCCCATTGGGAAACAGCTACAGTAAATACATTTGCCCCTCTGAATACATAAGAAGCATTAGAGAAGCTAATTTCAGAGAATCAGGCATGTACGAGCATACATGCACTCGGTCATCAGATAATTTCAACAAGCGGATTCTGGTAATACCGGTAGAGTTCGAAGATGTCAAATTCTTTTCACCCTCCACCATAACATCCAATTTCAAAGAGCTCACAGACAAGGTCAAGGCATACTACGAATACAATATTCCAGGAAGCATCTTTGATTTCACTATAGCGCCCAAAGTGACTCTGCACCAAAAGCTGGCATACTACGCAGCAAACACCACAGACGAATCTGAGGGGACCATGTATGACTCCAATATCAGGACGATGATTGTCGACGTCCTCTCACAACTGAAAGGGGCAATCCCGTTCAACTCGTTTGATGCAGATGCGGATGGATATATTGACTACATCCATTTCATTCACGCAGGCGTAAATGAGGCAGAATCTGCAAATCCAGATACCTTTTGGCCACAGACACTAAACCTTGCAAAGAGCGATATTTCCGTAGCTGGAAAGAGAATTTCTATTGTCAGCATAACATCCGAACTGCGCTCAAGCGAGGGGGAAGAGTATGCAGGAATCGGAAACTTCTGCCACGAAATGGGCCATTTTTTAGGTCTGCCCGACTTATACGATGTCGACAATGACATCAACGGGAAATCAAAAGGGCTTTGGGGAACGACATCTTTGATGGACAGTGGAAACTACAACGACAACGGCATGACTCCACCATATCTGAACGCCATAGAACGTGAGGTGCTTGGAACATTGGAGTACACATCTATCTCCAATATCGGAACTATTACTCTGCTCCCAATAAACCTTTCCAATAAGGGATATAGAATAGAAACATCGAATCCTGGCGAATACTTTCTCTTCGAATGCAGACAGAATACAGGTAATGACAGATTCATCGGAGGAAGTGGAATGCTGGTCTACCATATAGATAACTCTCTAAATGTGGTACATGGAATAAGGGCCTCTATAAGATGGAGGAACAATACCATAAATTCCTGTGCGGACCACGAATGTGCAGACATAGTGGAGTCAATGGTCAGAGCCGAATCAGAAAAGGATATATTCTTTCCAGGGCCGGCACTGGTAACACAGATAACATCGGATTCCAATCCCGGTCTTATATCCTGGAACGGCAAGCCACTGGGAGTCAAGATTACCAATATCACCCTGACGGGTAATGAAATAAGTTTCAATATATCTCCCGACAACAGCGAGCCGATAATAAACCCCTCCGGGCTCAAAATAATTCCCTATCAGCGTGAAGCTGACCTGATTTGGAAATCGGACAGAAACGGTACCTTCCACTGGACAATACTATGGTACGAAATCGGCAGAGGCAAAGGCAGAGAGGCACATGAAACATTCAAAGAGACTTTCTATACTGAAAGAGCTACCTTGAGTGGTCTTAAGCCTGGAAGTAGCTATTCGGTAAGTCTCTATTACCAAGGCAACAACCACTGCAGTGATACCCTCTCCGGCACATTCACCACAGATATGGAAACATCGGAGTTTCCCTTCATATACAAACTTTCCGAAAAATACAGTTTTGGAGACACACTGAGAGTCTCAGTTGCAAATCTCTCTGAAGAGACAGAGAGCATTGCCTGGTTCATTGACGGAAGAAAAATGGATAAAAATTACATCCGTCTTGATAAGAAAGGCATTAGAGAATTGAAATTAGTGATAGTTTACAAATCGGATGGCAGCACAGAGACCATCACCAAAGAGATATGCGTAGAATAACACCCATAATCTTATATATGACTATTTTTCTGACACTGATTTCATGCAGGAGAACAGAAAATATCATAGTAGATTCTGTAGAAATGTCTGAATTTCTATTACTTAAAACTCCATGTTACATCGTAAAGGAGGAGTTGATGTACGAATATGACATCCACCGGGATCAGTTCTCATTTAATTACGCAAGGAACTGTTTCAGATTCTTCACACCCAATCAGGAAAGTTTTCTCTGCTGTGTTCTCAGTCCAATACCCAAAAAAGAGGGAGAGATGACACAGGTCCGCATAATCTTCGGAAATCAGGAAAAGAGGAACGACAGCACCACCCAGATGCAGTGCTGCAAAATAGAAAGCAATTATATATGGCTATGGGATCGAAAGGAAAAGAGAGGTCTGGTACTGGAAATTAAATAAAACAAACAGGGACACCCCGAAACGGGATGTCCCTGAATGTTAAGTGCAATTCAGAATTATTTTGAGAATTCTACAGATTCTTTTCTAAATTCTTTCAATAACTTACTAAGCTCGAGTGCTGCTTTTCTTGCGCGAGTACCAGCAGCTTTGTTGCCTTTAACAAGCTGACCTTCAGCGTTTAACTGGAAGTTAGCAATCTCGGCATTGATTTTATCTACTAACTCTTTCATAAATTGTTAATTCAAAATGTTCAACAAACATAATAATTTATGTTCCAAAAACAAAAAAAAATTCTATTAAAAGTGTAAAAAAACAAAAATTTTGAGTTTCATTGGAATTGTATTTTCTTTGCACGTCCAAAAAAAATATATGCAAATATGGAACTACACTTCAGTCTAAAAGAGATTTTGAGTGCCTTTGTAGTACTCTTTGCGGTTATTGATATTTCAGGTTCCACGCCTGTAATTCTCGGTCTTAAAGAGAAGGGGCAGAAAGTCGAATGTGGAAAGGCCGCCATCATTTCAACAATTATCTTCCTTGTTTTCCTGTTTCTTGGCGATGCGATTCTATCCCTTTTCGGAGTGAATATCGAATCTTTTGCAGTGGCAGGTTCGTTCGTCTTCCTGATAATGGCAGGAGAGATGATTCTGGATGTAGAAATTTTCAAGTACAACGGCCCTGGAGGCTCAGCAACTATTGTCCCTATAGTATTCCCCCTTATAGCCGGAACCGGCTCCCTTACTTCGATTCTTACAATGCGTGCTGAATATTATGTAGAGAATATCATTGTGGCACTGCTGCTCAACATGATAATAGTATATATAGTATTGAGAAATCTACATATTGTCGAAAAGCTCTTAGGACCCGGTGGAGTATACATCCTTAGAAAGTTCTTTGGGGTCATCCTGCTGGCAATTGCAGTGAAAATCTTCACCTCCAATATTTCGGAACTCTTCAATCTTACTGAATTAATAAACAGCCTCACCAAATAGACGGTGAGGCCGTTTTTTTAAACAACGTACTGTTTTATATACCCTTGGTGTAACTTCTGCGTCTTACGTAATGTTCGTGCTCGTAGCTGTCCCAAAGACTCTGTACCTTTCTGTTAGTCTCCATCTGGGGGTTGGTAATCATCTTCTTCATACCATACTTGATGGCATTTTCGTGGATGTGCTTGAATATCAGAATCGCAACACCCTTGCCCTGATATTCTGGCAATGTACCGATCATATATGCCTCCAGCAGATCGTTCTTTCTGAGAGCTTTCAACAGATGGATGAATCCGAAAGGAAACAGTCTTCCTTTTGCTTTACGCATTGCATAAGAGAGTGAAGGTACACATATCGAGAAGCCCACTACCTTTTCCTCTTTATTCATTACCAGACATATAAAGTCCTTGTTCACCATAGGAAGATACTGTTTGACATACGCCTTGATCTGAGCTTCTGAAAGTCTGGTAAACTCATAAAGCGAAGAACCTTTCCACGCATCATTGAGGACATTGAAAATCTCTTCTCCTTTAGCTTCAAGTTCCTTATTGTTCTTTGCCTTGAAGATATGGAATCCGTACCTCTTCTCTATGAGTTCAGCATATCTGAGAGTATCAGGAGATAGTTCAGGAACACCCAGTATCTGCTGAGTCCAGTCGATATCCTTCACGAAACCGAGCCGTTCCAGATGTACTACATAATAAGGATAGTTGTAGATGCAGGTTATGGACTGAATTTTATCGAAGCCGTCCACCATAAGACCCTCCTTGTCCATATCTGAGAATCCCAGAGGACCTTTGATTCTGGTTGCCCCCTTG
Source organism: uncultured Alistipes sp. (assembly GCA_945787505.1). GTDB lineage: Bacteria > Bacteroidota > Bacteroidia > Bacteroidales > UBA932 > Coprenecus. Next base: position 11,840 of record CALZHC010000028.1, on the reverse strand, counting down.
GCCTTACCCCACTTGGCAACAGTATCGATAAGAGCTTCGGAGACCTCATAGTCATCTATAAAGTCTATCCAGCCGAAACGTACTGTCACCTCATTCCAGTCCTTGTTGGCCTTGTGGTTAATAATGGCAGCCACTCTACCTACTATCTCCTTTCCCCTATATGCCAGAAAATAGTCTGCTTCGCAAAATTCAAAAGCAGGATTTTTAGTCTTTTTAAGAGTATTAAGTTCATCTGACAAGAGAGCCGGTACCCAAAGAGGATGGTTCTTGTATAATTTTTCAGGAAAAGTGATAAACTTTCTAAGCTCGCTGTTTTTTTCGACTTTTTTAATCTCTACATTCATCGGTTAAATAGGTTGTTAGTACTTGTTCATTAAATCAATTTCATTCTGCTTATACGTTCAGCAGTGGTAACATCATAACCGTATGCAATGTAGACTATTCTTCCGAAAGTATCTGCAACGACATAGAGAGGATACTCTGTTGACTCCTTGAGTTTCATCTCTTTACATACAGCGCTTCTGATGCCGCTTACATCCACACCTGCCATCACCCCCTCAGGCAAAGAAGGGAAGCGGCCTGCATAGGCATCGTAGTCAGCCTGATCCCGGAAAAGAATCAGAGCCGGAACAGAGGGCCTGTCATTTATTATATTGTGAATGGCATGGTTGCTGGGTTCATGGTTGGATTTTGCAAACAAAAGAACAAAATAGCCCCTTCCGGTAAATCCGAGAATTGAATTTTCTGTCACCTTGCCATCCTTGACAATATTCACCTTTGCCTCTGCATCCATATTTCCAATTACCTGAAGGTCACTTGGATCCTCTCTCATGACAAGGTTCGCCACTGTGGTCTTGCCCTGTTCTATAGTAAAGGAATTCATTGTTGCCAAGACCTTTCCACTTGCCATTCTGGTACCGCTGACAAGAAGGTAATTACCCTCATTCAAAGGAATTGGCTTGCCATTGAAAATCGACTTCCAACTGTTGAGTCCCTCCTGACCCTCCTTATCCACAAAGCCCACCAGACGGAGCGAGCCATCCTCCATTATTTGAGAGAGCGTGAAATGAGTCTCGTACTTGGGATTGTCCAGATAACCGACAGCCTTGTATTTCATATCGAGCTTTCCGGCAGGAGTAATCGATTCACTACCGCCAATCTCCTTTACATCAAGATTTACATCGACCCAATTCTTTCCGTCGAAATATTGTGGTAGACCGCCCACAGCATCAATTCTTGCAGGGATATTCATATATCGGCACAGAGCCACGAAGAAGACATCCCTGGATTTTCTGTCAGCCACACCAAGCTTGAAGACTCCGATGGGGGTAATCGGAATCCTTTGGGGATTGTACTCATCTGCAACCTTGATTCCTTTTGCCAGACCGATTGCAGTGTGAATCTCCTTTCCTTTCATTGAGACGAATTTGTTCTGTTGCTGCTGGAACTTGAAGAAGGTCCTGTAGGGCACGAGTCTTTCGTTCAGGATTCTTGGGTTGAGCACAAATTCCTTATTTTCACCGTCGTAATCCGTATTAAGAATACAGTCCAGAATAACTGCATCATTGATATCCCTAAGATCCTTCTCATTGACAAGTCCTAAGATTTCAATGGTTTTACCCAAATAGCTTCTATTCTGGGCAATGAACTTGAAAAGTGAAGCTGAATTAGCCCCTGACTTTTCGAAAAGAAGAAAATGCTTGATAGCATTATTAGTGCCTAAAAGAGTTCTGAGAACAAAAGGATTCATCCTTACCTTATTATAATATGCCTCTCTGATCTCATTTTCCTTTTCGAAACGAGCTGCATTCTCCTCAACCTGCTCCTTTGTAAGTGTAATGTCTGAAACACCGGGGGCAGGAGGTATGATATCGAGCTGTGTGAAATTGATATCTGCACCTCTATGGGAGAGGGTAATATCGACCTTGTTACCATCCTGACACACAGAGACCTTTTCGTAGCCGTATGCACCATCCTTGGATGCCCATACCATTACATCGCCAAGTCCGAATGTTGCACCGGACCTGCCCTCCTTGTCCGATTCGGCAGTAATCGCTGTATAGAATTCGGAATAGTTGTAGATCTTGAACTCTACCTTGGCCCCCTCTACCCTATTGCCATCCTTATCCTTGACAGTCACCTCTATCCTACCCACGGGTGCATAGTTGGGTGTTACATTAAGTTCTGTGTAGACATTGTTTCTGCCTATAACCTCTTCATCACCGACATATTTTCCAAATACCTTTGAGTGCATCAAAAGTGACCTGAGAGCTGTCGAACTGAACCATGCCACATTGAGCTCAGGCTCCGGCTCACATGCACCTAAATAGTACCATTTGCCATCTACCCAAGCCTCTACCCAAGCATGGTTATTGTCCGTATGGGCCCATCTAGGAGTGTATACCTGTCTGGCAGGTATACCGACTGACCTCAACGCAGTTACGGTAAATACTGACTCTTCGCCACACCTGCCCTTGGCATTCTTCATAGTCTCAAGGGGAGATGAGGTTCTGTTGTCAGTGGGAACATACGTCACCTTTTCGTGACACCAATGGTTCACCTCCAAAACGGCATCATACATGGAGAGTCCCTTTACCCTGTCCCTCAGTTCACCGTAGAAGACCTGCCTTGCAGAGTCAAGACCCTCATTATTCACGCGCAATGGAAGGACAAAATGTCTGAATACATGTTCGGGAATCTTCTTTCCCCAATCAAACTCCTTTTTCGCATTGTACGCACATCTGATGCCATCAAGATAGAGGGAAGGATCATAATCTACCATGTCCCCTATCGGCATATAAGCATACATGAATGTAATGGCCTCCTTCTCCCAAGGAGTCTCACATAACGAGATGATGGAGTCCACATTTACTTTATGGTTGATGAAATCGAGTTTGACATCCAGATCATGACGCACCTCTGCTCTATAATTGTTATCAGTGATAAAGTGTTCTGTACAAGAGGCGATCAACACCGGGAACAGAATAAGTAGAATTATTTTTCTCATTTCAAATTCAAATTATTTTTCAAAAATAATCAATACGGATATATTTGCAAAAGAATATTTTTATTTTTAAAGATGAATAAGATTATTGAAATTTGTGCAGCCACTCTCCAGAGTGCTGTAGTGGCACAGAGATCAGGAGCTGATAGAATCGAGCTGTGCAGCGAATTGGGATGCGGTGGTGTAACTCCCTCTGCAGGAGTAGTATCGGTCGTCAGAAGAGCCCTTTCAATACCAATCAATCTGCTTATCAGACCTCGTTCAGGAGACTTTGTCTACTCCTCATACGAGGCGGAATCTGTCCTCGAAGACATTTCATTCTGTGCAAAGGCTGGAATCAATGGTGTGGTCATCGGCGCGCTCACTCATGATTCAAAGGTTGATGAGGATATCTGCCGCGAATGGCTCAAAGAGGCTCACAAAAAGGGCCTAAGCGCCACTTTCCACAGGGCAATAGACTGTGCTTGGGACATAATGGATGCTCTCGAAAAGGTCAATACAATGGGATACGACAGAGTCCTCACCTCCGGAGGTCACCCTACTGCTTATGAAGGAATCGAGGTTATCAGGGATATGGTCAGACTCAGCGGAGCCAATGGTGCCGTCATTATGGCCGGATCAGGCGTCAATCCCGAAAATATCAGAGAAATCGCCACGGTAACTGGAGTGAGTGAAATTCACCTGTCAGCCTCAAGTTGCTACCCATCACAGGTTACTGTTACAGGTGGTATAGGTACAAAAGATACTATCAAGCACAGCGACCCCCAAACCATCGCACGAGCAATAAAGGCTCTTGGCTAAGGGGTCCACTACACTCTTTTGAGTTCTTTGGCTATGGCATTCTTTATCTGAAGATTTATCTTCAGTTCGGCAAGGAGCTCTTGGGTCCTTTGGGAATTTTCAGTATTTCCTATCTCCTTGAGTTCCTGTGAGATTAACATGCACCTGTACTCCACGCACTTGAGCTTGTATACCATCACCGACTCCGGAACCAGTTTTTCCAATCTCTTTTCGTGAGGTATGACAGCCAGGCGGAACTCTTTGACATTCAGGTTATAGTCATCTACTGTAATCTTCAGGACAGCATCTGCCATTTCGCCATCACCTGAATTAACCAGCCTTCGGCATATCTCATCAGAGGAAGCCTGAGACCCGAGTTCGGACCTGATGGCAAAATAGTTATTGTATATCTTGTTATATACGGGGTTCAGAATGACGAGGTCATCCTCAGATAGCTGGCTGCTGATAAAGTCCGAAACACGTTGATTGACCTCATGCAGGATATGCTCCCCGAACTTAAGCAGGTAGAAGAGTATCTCTCTTTCGCAAGGGTCCAGCATGGTTGTTTTCTCCTTGGGTCTCTTTACCACAGGCACAGGCACAGGCACAGGGGCAGCAGCTGTTGCCAGTGTTTTGGAGTTGCGTGCCTTAGCCACTTCACTGAACATTACTTCGCCGGGGACATCCAGACGAGCGGCACACTTTTCCATGTACACAGTCCTGGTTATCCTGTCGGGTATGATTGCGATGGTATTTACAATCTCTCTGATGAGTTCTGCCTTGCGGAGCGGGTCCCTGCCTATATCGTCGGCCAAAAGGTTGTATTTGAACTCGATAAAGTCTGTCTCATTTTCATTCAGGAACTGAAGAAGTTCATCAGCCTGTCGGCTGCGGGCGAACGAATCGGGGTCTTCACCCTCGGGAAGCAGTACTACCTTCACTGTCAATCCCTCTTCCAGCAACATATTGATACCTCTGAGAGATGCCTTGATTCCGGCTGAGTCTCCGTCATACAGAACGGTCACATTCTCAGTAAACCTTCTGATAAGCCTGATCTGGTCTGTCGTAAGGGAGGTTCCTGAAGATGCCACCACATTCTCGATTCCGGCCTGATGCATGGAGATGACATCTGTGTACCCCTCAACGAGATAGCACTTCGAAGCCTTTACAATTGCCGATTTTGCCTGAAAGATGCCGTATAGGGAACGGCTCTTGTGATAGATTTCCGTCTCAGGAGAGTTCATGTACTTGGCCACACTCTTGTCTGTGCGGAGGGTTCTTCCTCCAAAGGCTATCACTCTTCCGCTAATGGAGTGAATGGGGAACATCACTCTTTCTATAAATTTGTCAACGACCCTGCCGGTCTGGTTCTGTTCATAGCAAAGGCCGGCACCTAGGAGGTACTCCTTTTTATAACCTTTCTTGATAGCGGTGTCATAGAGTGTGGGAGAACCTGGTGCAGGCGAGAACCCAAGGCCGAACTTCCTTATCGTCTCTTCACTAAATCCCCTTTGCTGACGGAAATATGAAAGACCTACCGCCCTGCCTATAGAGGTGGTGAAGAGATTCTCCGTAAAGAAAGATGCTGCGAATTCCGAGACTGCAATAAGCGACTCGCTCCTGTGACGCTGGGCAGCTGCCTCCGGATCCTCCTCCTTTTCGTTTACTTCGATTCCATACTTGTGTCCCAGATATTTTATCGCCTCTACATAACTCATCTGCTCGTGCTCCATAAGGAAAGTGACAGCGCTCCCTGCCTTTCCGCATCCGAAACATTTGAAGATTCCTTTGGAGGGGGATACACTGAAAGATGGTGTCTTCTCATTGTGGAACGGGCAGCAGGCGATGTAGTTTCCACCCCTTCTGCGAAGTGAAACGAAATCGCTGATCACATCCACTATCTGAGTAACATCCAGAATCCTCTCTATTGTTTCCTTGTCTATCATATTCTATTGCAGAACTGCAGGTGCAAAAATAGGAAATTTTGTATATTTGCAGAAAATTGAAAAACTAAAAATAATCTACAATGGCTAATTTTGATATAGATATTCTTCAGCATTCATACGAAGATATCACCCTTCTTTTCAAACCCGACACCAAACTTGTTTTAGGTCCTGCAGCTCGTGCAAGGATAACCAAATGCCGTGAATATCTCGACAGAAGAATGGAGACTCAGAAGGCCCCCATCTACGGTGTTACCACAGGATTCGGTTCTCTGTGCAATGTATCAGTAGACAAAGACAACCTTTCTCAGCTTCAGAAGAATCTCGTTATGTCACACGCTTGCGGCCTTGGCGAAGAAGTTCGTCACGAAATCGTCAGACTGATGATTGCCCTCAAGGTCAAATCTCTGGCATACGGTTATTCAGGTGTGAGACTTGAAACAGTAGAAAGACTTGTTGATTTCTTCAACGAAGGTGTATATCCGGTAGTTTATCAGCAGGGTTCATTGGGAGCCTCAGGAGACCTTGCACCTCTTGCAAATATGTGTCTTCCTCTTTTGGGACTGGGAGAAGTTGATTATCAGGGAAAGAGATACCCTGCAGCTCAGATCAATGAAAAGTTCGGATGGGAACCCCTCACTCTTGCATCCAAAGAGGGTCTTGCACTGTTGAATGGTACACAGTTCATGCTCTCTCACGCTGTATGGTCTCTTTACAATGCCAAAAAGATTTCTGCAGCTGCCGATAAAATCGGAGCCCTCTCGCTCGAGGCATTCAACGGACGCAAAGAGCCATTCACACACGGAGTACACGCTGTACGCCCTCATAAGGGACAGATCGAGACAGCACGTATCATGAGAGGTTATCTCGAAGGAAGCCAGATGATTGATGGTCCTGGAAAAGAGGTACAGGATCCCTACTCATTCCGTTGTATTCCTCAGGTACACGGTGCTTCGAAAGACTCTATCGCATACATTGAAAGTGTATTTATGACAGAGGTCAACAGTGCTACCGACAATCCTACCATCCTTCCTGACGAAGATCTCGTCATCTCCGCTGGAAACTTCCATGGTCAGCCCCTCTCTATTACACTCGACTTCCTTGCAATAGCAGTTGCCGAGCTGGGTTCTATCTCAGAAAGAAGAACATATCAGCTCATCTCAGGCAAGAGAGGCCTCCCTTCATTCCTCGTTGCCCACTCCGGCCTCAACTCCGGATTCATGATTCCCCAGTATGCACAGGCATCAGTAGTGAGCCAGAACAAACAGCTCTGTACACCTTGTGTAGTCGATACCATAGATTCGTCACAGGGACAGGAAGACCATGTGAGTATGGGTGCGAATGCAGCTACCAAATGTGTACGAGTTATCGAAAATGTCAAGAAGATTCTCGGTATCGAACTCATGAACGGAGCTCAGGCATTCGAATTCAGACGTCCTATGAAATCTTCTCCGGTGCTTGAAGAGTTCTATGCCCAGTACAGAAAGGTCGTTCCTTTCATCGAAAATGACGAAGTGATGTACACTCACATCGCCAACTCCATCAAATTCATTGAAAACACCGAATTCTAAACTCTGGAATGTCTATATTCATTAAAAATATCAAGAAACTCGTCAATTGCCGTGAAGAATCCCCCGAACTTCTCAGAGGAGCACAGCTTGGCGAGCTTCCTTGCATTGAGAACGCATATCTGATCATCGACAACGAAGAGATTGCTGATATGGGTGAAATGTCGGAACTCCTCCCCGATCAGCTACATGCTATCGAATCAAGCGTTGACAAGGTTATTGATGCTACCGGCAGGATGGTCCTTCCATCATATTGCGATTCACATACACACCTTGTATATGCAGGAAGCAGGGAAATGGAGTTCTCTGACAAGCTCCACGGTCTTTCATATCAAGAGATCGCTGCCAGAGGCGGCGGAATTCTCAACTCCGTCGAACTCCTTCACAACACATCCGAAGATATCCTTCTCAAACAGGCGTTGGAAAGGGCTGACGAAATCATCTCATTCGGTACAGGCGCGGTTGAGATAAAAAGCGGTTACGGACTGACTCTTGAAGACGAGATGAAGATGCTCAGGGTGGCTGCAAGAATATCCTCTGAAAGACCTCTTACTGTCAAGACAACCCTATTGGCTGCACACGCTGTTCCCTCCAGATACAAAGGCAACAGAGAAGGATATGTGGATGAAATCATCAAGGAGATAATTCCTGCTGTTGCAGCAGAAGGTCTTGCTGAATATGTCGATATCTTCTGCGAGGAGGGATTCTTTACAGTCGAGGATGCTGAAAGAATCTTTGAAGCAGGAGCAAAATATGGCCTGCGTCCGACAGTCCACGCCAATCAGATGAGTGTTTCCGGAGGTGTAGAGGTAGGTATCAAGCACCACGCCATCTCTGTAGACCACCTTGAATTTACGGGTCAGGCACAGTGGCGCGCACTCGCAGAATCAGATACTATCGCGACACTGCTTCCCGGTGCCACCTTCTTCCTCAATATGGACTATCCCGATGCAAGAGCCATGATAAAAGAGGGTGTTGCAGTTGCCATTGCATCCAACTATAACCCAGGTTCCTGTCCTGCCGGAGATATGAAATTCATGATGGCACTGGCCCTGCTGAAGATGAAGATTACACCTGAAGAGGCAATCAATGCAGCAACTGTCAACGGTGCCTATGCAATGGGTGTCGAAGAGATTCATGGTTCCATAACTCCAGGCAAAAAGGCCTCTCTCTTCATTACCAAAGAGATTCCTTCATACGAGTTCATTCCATACTCATTCACGACTCCACTAGTAGAGACTGTTATTTTAAAAGGAAAAATATATGAATAAGTTCAACACACCTCTTGGAGAGATAAAAGTCAAAGTGCTGGGGCATGCTTCAATCCTGATTGAATGGAACGGAAAGCACATCTACTCTGACCCCTATTCAGAAGTATGTTCTTTTGCAGGAATGCCCAAAGCAGACCTGGTCCTTATCACACACAACCACTATGACCATTATGACCCGGAAGCCCTCAATGAGATTCTTGCTCCTCAGACAGTAGTGGTGACAGACCCAGGCACAGGTAAGGTTGACAAGAGATATTTCCCTTTAGAATATTCAGAAAAATTTGAATATGAAGGAGTTGAAATTACAGCTGTTCCGGCATACAATATCCTTCGGTTCAATGAAGATGGCAACCATTTCCATCCGAAGGGTTTCGGAAATGGCTATATTCTTTCATTCGGAGGCTTCAGACTTTACATTGCCGGTGACACTGAATGTACACAGGAGATGAAGAGCCTCAAGGATATTGACATTGCATTCCTCCCCAAGAATCTTCCCTATACGATGAAGGATGAAGAGTTCATTGAAGCAGCAAACATATTGATGCCGCGATACCTCTACCCCATCCACTACTTCGAATTGGACCCCACCAAGCTCAGGGAAGGGGTAGACAAGAGGATAGAACTTATAACAGAATAAGCAATACAACAACCAGACACACAATAAAACAATTATGATACAAAGATTGATTGAATGCGTCCCCAACTTCAGCGAAGGACGCGATATGAACATCATCAGACAGATCACAGACGCAGCTACAAGCGTTGAAGGGGTAAAGCTCCTTGATGTGGATCCGGGTGCCACCACTAACCGTACAGTTGTAACTTTCGTAGGTGAGCCCGAACTCGTAGTAGAAGCTGCATTCAGAGCAGTTAAGAAAGCGTCAGAACTCATCGACATGAGAGGTCATCACGGAGACCATCCCCGAATGGGTGCGACTGATGTCTGCCCTCTGGTTCCGATAGCAGGTGTAACAATGGAAGAGTGTGTAGAATTCGCACGCAATCTCGGAAAGAGAATCGGAGAAGAACTCGGAATCCCAGTATTCTGCTACGAAAGCGCAGCGTTCACTCCCGAAAGAAGAAACCTTGCAGTATGCCGCAAAGGTGAGTATGAAGCACTCTCAAAGAGATTTTCAGAGGGTGAAAAACCTGACTTTGGACCAGCTGTAATAGATGACTTCACAGCCGGCACAGGTGCTACAGCTGTAGGCGCACGCGACTTTTTGGTGGCTATCAACTATAACCTCAATACCACATCTACCCGCCGCGCAAACTCGATTGCATTCGATGTACGCGAAAAAGGCCGCAAGCTCAGGGAAGGCGATCCTATTACAGGAAAGGTGGTCAAAGATGAAAACGGAGAAGTGGTCTGGGTACCTGGTACTCTCAAGGGATGTAAGGCAATAGGCTGGTTCATCGAAGAATACGGAATTGCACAGGTATCAATGAATGTTACAGACATCAATGCCACTCCCGTTCACGTAGCATTCGATGAGGTATGCGACAAGGCACACGCACGCGGAATCCGTGTAACCGGCTCTGAAATCGTCGGTCTTATCCCCAAACGTGTTCTCATCGATGCAGGAAAATACTATCTTGCAAAACAGAATCGCTCTGCAGGTATTCCTGAAGAAGATATCATCAAGATTGCAGTCAAATCCATGGGACTGGACGACCTCAAGCCCTTCAATGCACGCGAAAAGGTAGTTGAATATATTCTCGAAGATATGGACAAGACACCCAAACTCGTGAACCTGACCTGCCGCGGATTCGCAGAAGAGACTTCAAGAGAATCTGCAGCTCCCGGTGGTGGATCTATCTCCGCATACATGGGTTCACTCGGAGCGGCTCTTGGAGCAATGGTGGCAAACCTCTCATCTCACAAACGCGGATGGGACGGACGTTGTCCTGAATTCTCAGTATGGGCAGAAAAGGGTGAGGATCTTATGTATCAGCTCCTCCATCTGGTTGACGAAGATACATGCGCCTTCAACAAGATTATGGATGCCATGTCCATGCCCAAGAAGAGTGATGAAGAAAAGGCAGCAAGAGCAGCCGCAATGGAAGCTGCAACTCTCTATGCTACACAGGTGCCCCTGCGTACAATGAAGACCTCATACGAGGTATTCGACTTGGTGGAAGAGATGGCAAAAGAGGGTAACCCCAACTCCGTATCAGATGCCGGTGTTGGTGCACTTGCAGCCAGAAGCGCAGTTTTGGGAGCATTCCTCAACGTTAAGATCAATGCTGCAGGACTCAAAGACAGAGCAGTAGCTGACGAGCTCGTTGCACAGGCTACCAAGATTGCTGACGAAGCTGTTCTGCGCGAAACACAGATTATCAAAATAGTCAATGAAAAGATAGGTTAAGATTATACCTATAAGAGATAATCATAAAGGCATACCACATATTTTCCTGTGATATGCCTTTTTCAATATTTTGGTTAAGTGGTGTAGCAAACAAATAATGACATCGATTCTTCACACAAAGTAATAAACATTATTCCATAAAGCAAAGTAAACAATGAAAAAAATCACTGCAATTCTTGCCCTGGCAGCACTTTTAACAGGATGTGCGCATGAAAAAGAGATTCAGGGAAAATGGGAAGTTATAGAAATAGGAAATAAAAAAACTCCTGAATCAATTCTAAAAACCCCTACTATTCAGTTCGATATAGAAAAAATGGAATATCACGCAGTCACTGGTGTAAATTTACTCAACGGCAAGATTATAACAGATAGTAACAATATAAAATTCTCCGACGGAGCGATGACCCAAATGTCAGCAGACTCCATTTCCATGGATTTTGAAAGACATTTTATCAGTTCACTCTCATCAGTAAGCAGTTTCAGATTCTCATCGGATACCCTTATCCTCCTTGACAACTCGCATCTCGAAGCCTTCAAACTCATCCCCAGATAACACATAATGGTCCGTCAGAACTGACGGACCATTATGAAAACAACTCATTTTAAGTACCTACCATATCATCTTTAGTGATGGTAATATTACCTTTTCCTCTGTTTCTATGGATTTTTCTACCGGCATGGGAGCTCCATTTGCGCTTTCTCCATAGAAGTACCTTAGTGGGAAGTTTTGCTTTATCTGTTTGAAGAACTTATGAAAAGCTTTTCATAAGCTGTTAAGTGATTAAAAAAGACCCCACATCACAACAGTGATGCGAGGCCTGATAATAATTCTTGCTAGATTGGCTACTTTTTGTAGTGCCCGAAAGCAGATAGAACTAGAACTTCAATAACTTCATCATAGATAC
>CALZHC010000027.1 GCA_945787505.1 uncultured Alistipes sp. | reverse complement strand
CAGCCATATCATTATTCGATAAGGTCAGAAACGATGTTGCCTACAGTTCGATTTGCGGTTATTATATATTGGAATCAAAATTCATGCTGAAGGATTATGATTATGTAATCCGTCATGGCGAAAGGGTATCAGGCATTGTGGATAATTCAATGAAACCACAGGTGGCGAGAATAATCTCCGAGGCCTATTTTGAGAATGGTGATTCAGAGAATGCCAAAGAGTGGTTTGAACGATACTCTAGATCCGGCAATAATGGACTCTCAAGGAAGGATCACTACTATTCAGGTATCATTTCCTATTCGCTAAAGCTCTATAACAACGCAATTGACGCTTTTGGACATGTGGTCAGCAAGGAGGACTCACTCACTCAGAGCGCCCTGTTCCACACTGCTAATTCCTATCTCGCTCTCAAGAACAAACATCAGGCTCTGGTATACTTCAAAAAGGCTTCAGAACTTGATTTTGACAGAAATATCAGGGAGGAGTCTTTCTTCAATTATGCAAAGCTCTCTTTTGACTTGAACTCCATTATCAAACCGTTCGAGGATTACATGGAGTACTTCCCGATGACCAAGAGAAAAGATGAGATTTACTCTTATATCGCCACATCCTACCTCCTTTCAAAGAAATATAAGGATGCGATAGAGGCTCTTGACAAGATTAGTGATCCGGATCCCGTAATGAAGGCCAACTACCAAAAGGCTGCTTTCCTCAGAGGAATGAAATTCATGGAGAAGGGGTCATACTCACAGGCGATCTCCTCTTTTAATCTGTCATTGGAAAATAGTGAGTACAACAGGAACCTTATGTTGCTGACTAAGTTCTGGAAAGCTGAGGCTCTGTATCGGCTTGGCAAATACGACGAATCCTTGAAGATCAACATCTCTTTGGCAGATAACTCCCGTTTCAAAAATTTCAGGGAGTATCCTCTGCTGCTTTTCAATTGCGGGTACTGTTATTTCATAAAGGAGGAATACCAGAAGGCGATAGAGGCCTTCAACAGCTACCTTGCAAAGCACCATACGAATATGGATTTGATTATTGAGTCCAAGACAAGGATAGCAGATTCGTATTTCGTGATGAAGGATTATCAGAAGGCGGCAACTTGTTATGAGGAGGTCTCACTTCTGAATTACCAGTCAGAGAATATAATCTATTCTACATATCAATCGGCAATATGCTACGGACTGCTGATGAATATGGACAAGAAACAGGAGATTCTTGAGCGTCTTTTCAAGTATCCTTCTGATTCTCCGCTCTATCCACAGGCTATATATGAACTCGGAAGGACTTACGTTCAGACAGGTGCTATTTCCAAGGCTCAGATTACCTTCAACTATATCATAAGTGATATGAATAAGAGTGATTTTTACGGCAAGGCTATGATTGAGATGGGACTTCTCTATTCCAATATGGAACATTATGAAGAGGCTTTCGATTATCTTACTAAGGTCGTGGAAGAACTTCCATCGAGTGAGGATTGTGAGAATGCACTCGCTGTTATTGAGAGCATATATATGATACAGAACAGACCTGATGATTACTTGCTCTATCTTGAAAGTGTGGGCAGGGGTGCGTCCAAGAGTGATGACGAAAAGGAGACACTTTTCTTTACATCTGCTGAGCAGCTCTATCTTTCGGGTAATTACAGTGAAGCCCTTAAATCTCTCTCTTCATTCAAGGATAAATATCCTGTCTCATCCAAAAAATCGCTTGTTGATTTCTATATGGCAGAGTCATATCTTGCACTGGGTAATGTAGAGCAGGCTGCAGCAGCGTACGAAGAGGTGGTCAATGAGGGTGAGGGGGCATTTGTAGAGATAGCAACTTTGAAATATGCAGATATTGCCTATAAGACAGAAGAGTATGAAAAGGCGTATGAGTCTTACCAGTCGCTCGCTGAGATTGCACGTCTGGACAATAACAAATATTCTGCTGTGGTAGGAATGATGCGTTCCGGATATATGTGTGGCAAATATAATGCAGCGATAAACTCGGCTGCCGCTCTGATTGTCTCTGCGACCACTCCTGAGGAGATGGTGATTGAAGCCAGATATATTTCGGCAAAGTCGCTTATTGCAACTGAGAGAAGGGAAGAGGCCGCTCCTTATCTTAAAGAGATTTCCGAGTTCAAGTTGAATCCTTATGGCGCGGAGGCCTATTATATGCTTATTCAGGAGACTTTCGATAAGGGTAATTTTGACGAGGTCGAGAATATGGTCTACGATTTTTCAGATTCCAATACCGATCAGCTGTACTGGCTTGCCAGATCGTTCATTGTTTTGGGTGATGCTTTTGCAGAAAGGGATGAAATGGAACAGGCCGAGGCTACATTCCGAAGCATCAGAAGTGACTATACGCCAGCATCTGATACTGATGACATATATGAACAGGTTGATATGAGGCTTGGAAAGTTGGATAAAATGAAATCTTCAAATGAGTAAGCAGATGAAAAAGAGATTGATATATATATTGATTGCAATTGTTGCCTCTTCTGTCCATGGTTTCGCACAGAACAAGATCCATTCCACCGTCTCTGTCGAGAAAAATTATGAAGGAGAGGTGCTTAAGGCTTCCAAAAGCAATATTTATCTGCCGGTTGCCGATTCGCTGTTCAATTTCAAGCTTAAGTTCGACTATCCGACCTTTTACAGACCGTATAAGGATCTGTATGAGTTTTCTCCCGTTCTGAGTGCGGATTTCAATTTTCCGGGAAAAGTGGTATATCCGAAGTTCTATGCTGAACTTATGCTTGCATATCCATGGAATCCTTATGCAGAACTTCTCTTCTCTCCATCTTTCGGAAAGGGCTCCTCTATGGATATTCATTTGAAACATAACTCTTTATGGTGTGATGATACCTCTATTGGCAATAGGATGACCAATGATTTTTCATTAGGGTATACCTATAAGTGGAAAAAGGGTGTTATCAGTGCCGGAGTGATGTTGTCTGATGGGGTGTACAAGCTTGAGCGTGCTCACGGTTACAGCTGGATGAATGCCTATGTGAATGGAAGGTCTTCAAATATCGATAAGGATGCGTTTTATTACGATTTCTCTGTTGCTTACAAAGGACTTCATGGCCGCAATGAAGGAATGTTCGATTACTCGATGAAAAGCCTCACAGAGCATGGTCTCTCCATGAACCTCTCCTTCGGAGCTACTCTAAAGGAGTTCCATAGACTTTATATCACTATTGAAGATGAGACCATATTCTCCTCAATTCCCACTTCATCTGCGATGATGGGATATTTGTCACTCTCTCCTATTTACAATCTTTCTTTGGGAAGATGGTATCTGAAGGTAGGATGTGCTTTCTCGGTGCCATACAGTGCAGATGCAGAAAGGCTTCCTTTTAAGAAATTGCAGATATTTCCGAAAGTCGACCTTTCATTTGAGGCTGTAAAAGATATGTTGTGGGTTAGTGCATCTGTACTGGGACAAAGCCGTATGCACTCTTTTTATCAAATGACTTCGGTCAATCCCTATCTTGACAATTCTGTCGCTGCCATGAATACACTTTCGGCAGAGGTTACACCTGTAGATGCCTCTTTGAAACTTAGGGGGGTATTGGCAGAGCGTTTTTCATATAGTGTATATGCAGGTGTGGCACATCGTATGAATATCCTCTCGTTTGGACATGATGGTACTCTCCAGGTTCCTCTTCTTGCCGATTCATGGGGAGGCTATACCGGATTGTTTGCTTCATGGAACTCGAAGAGTCTTTACGCTTGGGCAGATGCAAGATATAACTATTTCTCAAATGATGCGGTTTTAGCTATTCCTCCTGTTGATGTACGTGCCGGAATCGAGTATAATATTCGAAAAAGAGTATTCTTTGCAGCTGACCTGTGTTACCACTCCCCATCAAAGATGGTTGACAATGGGGTCACAGCAGCTCTTGAGGGTTTTGTGAATCTGGGTTTGAAGATCTCCTATTCTATCAACCCTGATATGACTGTATATATAAAAGGTACTAACCTTCTAAACGATAAAATCTATTATTTTGGCGGAATCAGAGAACCGGGTGTCTCTGTGGCTGCCGGTATCTACTTTAACTTTTAACATCTATGGCGTTATTTAACCAAGAAAACAAACACAAATGGGAATTTGAAAACATCGGAGGCTCTTCAAGGGTGAAAATATCCACAGGTGAGGACATTGCTAACCTGAAGGATCTTGATCCCAAAATGTGGACTGTATTGTCATGCCCTGTGAAGGGTCTTGAAATAGATGAAAAGAGTCTTGCCTATATAGATTCTGATAGTGACGGCAAAATCAGGATCAATGACGTGGTAGCTACTGCTCAATGGATGTCATCTGCTGTAAGCAGCCACGATGCTCTACTGGATGGTGCTGATAGTTTTGATATTGAAGATTTTAATAAAGAATCTGAGATTGGCAGGAAGCTTTATTGTTCAGCCAAAGAGATTCTTTCGAATCTTGGAAAAGAGGGTAGTGTACTTTCTGTTTCGGATACTCAGAACAGCGAGGCGATTTTTGCAAAGACACGTTTTAATGGTGATGGTATTATTATTCCTGCCTCTGCCGATGCACAGCAGGAAAAGGATGCTATCGAGGCGATTATTTCTACTGTCGGCTCTTTGAAGGATAGAAGCGGTGAACAGGGGGTCAATGAGGAGCTGGTGAATAACTTTTACAAGGCTGCCGATGAATATTACAAGTGGTACAACTCTGCACCGCAGGCTCCATTCGGAGAGAATACTGATTCTGCATATGCTTCTTACATGAAACTGGATGCCAAGGTGAGAGACTTTTTCATGCGTTCCTCCCTTGCCTCTTTTTCCCCTGAAAGTACTGCTACACTGGATGTCCAGAATTCAAGGATTGAACTCATCAGCGCAGACAATCTCTGTACAAAGGTTGAACAGATAGGGGATTACCCTTTGGCCAGGGTAAACGGTAGTAATCGTCTGGACCTTTCTGCTTCTGTCAACCCAATCTGGGAGAGGGAATTCAGGACTCTTGTCTCTATTATTTTCCCTCAGACGACCAAGAGTATTACTATTGAAGATTGGTCTGAAGCAGGAAGCAAGTTTAAGGAATATATCACCTGGAAGGAGTCAAAAGCTGGGGCTGTAGTCGAGCCGCTTGGTATCGACCGAATCTGCTCGATAGTGACAAATAGCTGCAAAGATGCACTTATGGCGCTTATAAAGCGAGATTTGATGCTGGCCCAGGAGGCTGCGGATATAGAGCAGGTAGACAAGTTTCTCCATCTTTATAGGGATTTTGGCAGAGTCTTGAGGAATTTTGTCACATTTCAGGACTTCTATGACAAAAACCGTAAACACAAGGCGGTATTCCAGTCCGGTACTCTTCTTATTGACAAGAGGGAGTGTAAATTCTGTATGAGGGTTGAAAATATGGCAAAGCATAAGACTATGGCTCCCGCAAGCGGAATGTATCTGGTCTACTGTGACTGCACCACCAAAAGTCATGCAGGTGCTATTCAGATAGTTGCTGCTGTGACAGTGGGTGGTATCGGAGATATCTTCGTAGGCAAGAATGCCCTCTATTATGACAATGATGGTGTGGAGTGGGATGCTGTTGTTACCTCTATTGTGGATAATCCTATAAGCATAGCTCAAGCTTTCTGGTCTCCCTACAGAAGAATTGCTTCGGCCGTAGAGAATCTCATTGGAAAAAATGCAGCTGAAAAGGATGCCAAACTTATGGATGAGGTAAATACAAAACTTGCACAGGCGCCAAAGACACTTCCTACGGAAAAACCGGAAGGTGAGAAAAAAGATGCGATTCCTTTCGATATCGGTAAGTTTGCAGGTATAATTGCTGCTTTAGGTATGGCTGTCGGCATGATAGGTACAGCTGTGACCGGCTTGGTGAAGGGATTCGTCAATCTTACATGGTGGCAGCTCATCTGTACTTTTGCGGGCATTATGCTCGTAATCTCAGGTCCTTCTATGGTAATGGCATGGCTTAAGCTCCGCAGACGTAACATCGCTCCTCTGCTCAATGCCAATGGCTGGGCTATAAATGCATCCTCAAAGATTAATATCCTGTTCGGAGAGACGCTCACATCCATAGCTACATATCCCAAACTCAAACTGAAGGATCCATATGCGAAAAAGGGTCTCCCTCTGTGGAAAAAGCTCCTGATCTCTTTAGGACTGCTTATAGTCGTAGGCGGTGGCATCTTCTGCCTGTTCTACTTCTATATCTGCGCTTAGCGGCCTTTATTCCAGGTTCAGAATATTGTCTGGAGTGTAGAGTGTGATTATCCCTGTGGATAATGTCCTTCTGACATCTATGAGTCGTTGATTACAGCTCCCTCTGAAAAGCAGGGAGCTTTTTTTCTGTTCTAAGATGAAGGGACCGTCCACTATCACGTCACAAAGGGCTACCAGAGCCATTCGTGAAGGGCTCTTTATCAGCTCTTCGAACGTGAAGCCTGTATAGCACCAGATATTAAGATCGGTCATCTCTTTGATTTTGCTTGCAAGAAGGGCAAATTTTTCAGGGTTATACATGGGATCTCCGCCTGTCAGTGTGACATTGAGCTCTTCATCCCTTATTATCTGATAAAGTTCACCTAAGGTGATTTCATACCCTGAGAGTGGGTCCCAGGTCTGGGGATTGTGACAGCCCTGGCAATGATGAAAACAGCCTGCGCAGTATATTGAAGTGCGCAGGCCCGGACCATCTGCTGAGGTCCCTCTCATTATGTCGTGAATTCTAATCTTATTTGTGGACCACTCTGTCATTGAGCTCTGCAAGTTTGGCGTTGTTCCATCTTTCTGTGGTGCCTACCAGATATCCTGTTATCCTCTGGAGTTTATCTATCTGTTCGCTGCCGCACTCGGGACATTTTTCAAGATTGCCGGAGGCATCCTCGTACCCGCACATGTTGCATCTGTTGCGGTTATGGTTAACTGAGCAGTAGCCGATATTGTATTTGTCCATCAGATCCACTATCTGCATTATCGCTTCAGGATTATGTGTTGCATCCGAGTCCACCTCTATGTAGAAGATATGTCCTCCTCGTGTCAGATCGTGATAGGGTGCTTCGATAATGGCCTTGTGCTTGGGTGAACATTTGTAGTAGACGGGAACATGGTTGGAGTTGGTGTAGTAAATTTTGTCGGTCACTCCGGGTATTTCCCCGAAATCCTTTCGGTCCCTTTTGGTGAATTTGCCGGCAAGTCCCTCTGCCGGAGTTGCTAAAATACTGAAGTTGTGTTCGTATCTGCTGCTGAACTCAAGTGCCCGGTCTCTCATGTAGGTTACTATCCGCAGACCGAGTTTCTGCGACTCTTCGCTTTCACCGTGATGTTTGCCGGTCAGGGCGATGAGACACTCTGCCAGTCCTATGAATCCGATGCCGAGAGTACCTTGGTTGATGACACTTTCAATAGTATCATCAGGCCTGAGCTTTTCGCATCCGCTCCATAGTGAGGACATCAGGAGGGGAAACTGTTTAGCCAATGCGCTCTTTTGGAAATCGTATCTGTCGCAGAGCTGTCTGGCTGCTATCTCGAGCATATTGTCAAGTTTTGAGAAGAACTTCTCGATTCTTTGGTCCATGTCGGTGATCTCCATGCACTCTATCGCCAATTTTACGATATTGATAGTCGAGAATGAGAGATTTCCTCTGGCAACAGAGGTCTTTTCTCCATATCTGTTCTCAAATACCCTTGTCCTGCATCCCATGGTGGCTATTTCGTAGAGATATCTCTGCGGATCGTCAGGACGCCATTTCTCGTGACGGTTGAATGTGGCATCGAGGTTTACGAAGTTGGGGAAGAATCTTCTTGCAGCTACTTTGCATGCCTCTTTGTAAAGGTCGTAGTTGGGATCTTCTGGAAGGTAGCTGACTCCTCTCTTCTTTTTCCAGATCTGGATGGGGAAGATCGCAGTTGAACCAGAGCCTACCCCTTCGTATGTCGAGCGCAACAGTTCACGGATGATACATCTTCCCTCTGCGGATGTGTCTGTTCCGTAGTTTACTGATGAGAAGACCACCTGGTTTCCACCTCTTGAGTGGATGGTGTTCATGTTATGTATGAATGCCTCCATTGCCTGATGAACGCGGTTGACAGTGCGGTTGATGGCATGTTGAACCTTCCTCTCATCTCCTTCGAGTCCGTCCAGAGGGCGTGTGATGTAGTCGGTTATGGGAATATTGTAAAGGTGCTCCAGATTCTCTCCGGTGAGGTTTCCGATCACCTTGATCTCTTCTATGAAACTGAGTCTTACGTAGGGGGCAAGGTAAAAGTCAAAGGCAGGAATCGCCTGACCTCCGTGCATTTCGTTCTGGACTGTCTCCATCGAGATGCACGCCATGAATGAGGCAGTCTCTATTCTTTTGGTAGGCCTTGACTCTCCGTGACCGGCGCAAAAACCGTTCTTCAGTATTTTGTCCAAGGGGTGCTGGATACAGGTGAGCGACTTGGTAGGGTAGTAGTCTTTGTCGTGTATGTGGAGGTAGTTGTTGTTGACAGCCCACAGGGTATCTTCAGAGAGGAGGTAGTCATCCACGAATGGTTTGGTGGTTTCGCTGGCGAACTTCATCATCATTCCGGCAGGGGTATCTGCATTCATATTCGCATTCTCCCTGGTGATATCGTTTGATTTTGCCTCGACGATTTCAAGGAAAATCTCTCTGGTCTTTGCCTTGCGGGCAATACTCCTTTGGTTACGGTAGGCAATGTAACTTTTCGCCACCTCTTTTCTCGCAGATTTCATCAGTTCTATTTCGACCATGTCCTGGATCTCTTCCACTGAAGCCTGTGATTTGCCCAGGCACTCGATTCTGTCTGCGATTTTGTTTATGAGGATCTCGTCTTCTCCTTTGGGAGTAGTCAGCATCGCCTTTCTGATTGCTGCCGCTATTTTTTCCCTGTTGAAGCCAACAATTCTGCCATCTCTTTTTACTACAGTCTGTATCATGGATTTAGATAATTTTTCTGAAAAAATGTGTTGTATTCCGAGTGCAATGTTAAGAAAAAATTGGCTTCAGACAATAAAAAATTAAAGATCCGAAGAGTCTCCCAAAATCATGCAGATGTGCTCAAGCCAATAGGCGTCGACTTCATTGAATGTGTCCTTTTCTGTGCTGTCAATGTCCAGTACACCAATGAGTTGCGATTTGCAGTAGAGTGGAACGACGATTTCACTCTTTGAGAGGGAACTACATGCTATGTGTCCTGGAAACTCCTCTACGTCAGGCACTATTATTGTTTTTTCTTCTTTCATGCATGTGCCGCATACTCCCTTCCCGTATGGGATTCGTGTGCATGCCGATGGTCCCTGAAATGGTCCTAAAACCAGCTCGTTTCCTCTGACAATATAAAATCCTGTCCAAAAAAATCCCATTGTTGCGTGGATGGCAGCCGCAGTGTTCGCCATGTTTGCTATCAGGTCTTTCTCTTCCTCGCACAGTGAGGAGATCTGTCTGCAGAGCAGTGCATATTTCTCCCTGCGTTCGTTGTACTCTTGTTCTGTCATTGTTCAAAAATTACAATAGTGTTACAAATATACTACAATGTTTTTTATCTTTGTGGCCGAATTAAAATAAGACAAATGGACGCCGTATCTGTAGTATCAGCTATTTTTACCCTTTTAGCCGGTATCGGGGTTTTCCTCGTTGCGTGTAATATGATGAGTTCCAATCTCGAGTCTGCCGGTTCTCACAAATTGAAACAACTTTTTGGAAAAGCTTCGCAGAGTGGACTTATCGGTGTGGGTATCGGTGCCTTAGGAACTGCAGCCATTCAGAGTTCAGGTGCCACGACAGTAATGACCATTGGTTTTGTCAATGCAGGAATAATCTCTCTCACCCAGGCCGCTACTATAATATATGGGGCCAATATCGGTACCACCATTACAGCTCAGATTGTAGCACTTGGTATGTTTGGAAGCAATACCATCTCCACGACTATCATCTTTTCGGCATTTGCAGGTATAGGTGCATTCATGATGATGCTCTCGAAGAAAAACGGATGGAAGACAGCCGGAGGTATATTGACAGGTTTCGGAATGCTCTTCGTAGGTCTCTCGCTCATGAGCGGCTCGATGGCCGACTTCGCTGCCCTGGATCAGGTAAAGGTTTTCTTGGCAAGTATCAGCAACCAGATTCTTCTGGTTCTCATAGGAGCGATATTTACAGCGATAATACAGAGTTCTTCTGTCACTACATCCATCGCTTTGGCAATGGTGGTGACTGATCTTATCTCGTTGAATCAAGGTATCTTCCTGACAATGGGTTCCAATATCGGATCCTGCGTCGTAGCTATTTTAGCAGGTGTGACAAGCGGAAAAAATGCCAAGAGGACATCTCTTATTCACCTCTTCTTCAACTGTGCCGGTGTCATAATTTTCATGCTCTTCGGATGGATTCTGGGCTTGGTTACCACCGGTGAAGTAACATTCGGTTCGATTTTCAATTCGATGTTCCCGGATGTCCCTCAGACGCAGTTGGCAATGTTCCACACCTTCTTCAATGTCATTACAGTGGTTCTGATGCTCCCGCTTACCAATCCGCTTGTCAATCTGGTCACGAAACTCGTTCCGGACAAGATGGCCGAGGATACATCAAGGGAACTCAAACTTGCCTTTGTCGATGAGAATATGCTCAGGACTCCTCCTATGGCGGTAGCACAGATCAAGAAGGAGATTGTAGCCATGAGCCAGCTCGCAATGCAAAATTTCGACCGCTCCATAAATATCATCACCTCTCTGGATTTTTCACAACAGCCGGAGTTTGATAAGTGTGAGCATAAGCTCAATTTCATGAATAGAGCTATTGTGGATTTCGTTGTGAAACTCTCCGACTGCAATGGTCTTAGTGAACATGACAGACGCTATCTTTCGACTACATACAGAAGCGTAAGAGACTTGGAAAGGGTAGGTGACTATGCTGAAAATATAGTCGAGTATGCGCAGGGACTGCGTCAGGCCGGAGATAGTTTCTCCTCAGGTGCTCTTGAAGAGATCAAAGAACTTCATTCAATGGTACACAGTCTTTATGATGTAGCTATCAAAGCCTATGTTAATGAGAGCATATCGCTAGTGAGTGATGCCAATGTAATAGAGGAACAGATTGATGACTATACCCATAAGATGGAAGAGTTCCACATAAAGAGGATGGGTGAAGGAATATGTACCCCCACAGCCGGTGCCCAGTATCTTGAATTTTCTTCCAATACGGAGCGTATAGCAGACCACCTTATGAATGTCGCAAAATCTGTAGTTAACCTGAAACCTTGATTTATAAAATATTCTGTAATGAAATTTAATGAAACCTTTACAAAAGTATTTTTCATAATACTTCTGTTGCTCTGCTTGACTCCTTGGATCCCAGCTCCCGCTGCATTGGTAGGAGGATTTCTTTTTACGCTGATTCTCGGACATCCGTTCCCTAAAATCAACGGAAAGATGACTTCGAAGCTTCTGAAGGCTTCTGTCATAGGTCTTGGCTTTGGAATGAGTGCCCACTCAGCTCTTCAGGTGGGAAAGGATGGATTTTGGCTTACCGTATGCTCCATCACCATTACTCTGGTTTTAGGATGGGTTTTCGGAAAGATGCTCAAGATTCCTACCAGACTTTCTCATTTGACTGCATCAGGAACAGCTATATGCGGAGGCAGTGCAATTGCGGCGGTAGCTCCTGCAGTTGGTGCTGATGAAAAAGAGACCTCCATGGCACTGGGTGTAGTATTTCTTCTGAACTCCATTGCTCTTATTATCTTTCCATTCCTTGGACAGCTTATCGGTATGGATGATAATCAGTTCGGAATGTGGTGTGCTATTGCCATTCACGACACCAGCTCTGTCGTAGGAGCAGCGTCTGCATGGTCAGAAGAGGCTTTGAAGGTGGCAACAACGGTAAAACTTGCACGTGCCCTTTGGATTATCCCCGTCTCCTTGATATCCGTGCTTCTTTTCAGAAGCAAAGGAAAGAAGATTTCCATTCCATGGTTTATCTTCATTTTTGTCGGAACAATGCTGTTCAACAGTTATGTAAATGTTCCCCTGTTTACAGAGACGATAAACCCCTTCCTGTTCCTTCTTAGCAAGAGAATGCTGGTAGTTACCCTTTTCCTTATCGGTTCTTCTCTCTCTATTGAGTCAATTAAAGAGGTTGGATTCAAGCCCCTTGTACTGGGAATAATGCTTTGGGTAGTTATCTCAGTATTGTCAGTCTGTGCTATTTTATATTTGTAAGCACGCTGGCAACTGATGGCCAGGTATTTTGGGCTATCGAGGCCAGATCAGGTTTGCTGAACCATCTTACTTCATCTATACCCTCTTCCATCTGGGGCTTAAGGCTCTCTGTGGAAGAGGTTTTCATTTTGTACCAATAGGTGTCTTTCAGGATATCCTCTCCGTTCATGTTATATGTGTGGTGGGTGATACAGAGGAGCTCTCCCGTTTCAATGGTTGAGATCGAACACTCCTCCTGAACCTCCCTTACGGCAGTCTCTTCAATGGCCTCTCCCTCCTCCTGCTTGCCCTTGGGCAAATCCCATTTTCCATTTCTGAAGATCATCAGGATCTCTCCATTTTCATTTTCTATCACCCCTCCGGCAGCATTTATAAGTGTGAAATTTTTTTGGAGAAGACGGGTGTAATGGTCTGGTCTATCTGTTTTTATATAGAGTGACGAGTATGATTTCTCATTTAAGAAGAGATTATATGCAGTTTCGAACGACTTGTTATCAGGATTGAAGAGCAACAGTGCCGAGGCATCGCAGGTGCAACAGGGATCATCATCACTGACAGTCACTTTTCTGAAGTCAAAATATAGAGTATATTCCATTTTGTACAGGATTAAAGTTAGGAGTGCAAATGTAGCCAAATTTAACGATTTTGATTATTTTTGCAGTTTATTGGTAATTAAGATTTAATAAATAGAAGATTTATGGAATTGTCGGCTAAATACAATCCTGCAGAGGTGGAGGATAAATGGTACGGATACTGGCTCAGAAACAAATTTTTCCATTCTGAACCAGATGAGAGAGAACCTTATACAATAGTGATTCCACCTCCCAATGTCACCGGAGTACTTCATATGGGCCACATGTTGAACAATACCATTCAGGATGTGCTAGTGCGTCGTGCCCGCATGAATGGTAAGAATGCCTGCTGGGTGCCCGGTACTGACCATGCCTCCATTGCTACAGAGGCTAAGGTGGTGGCAAAGCTGGCTGAGCAGGGAATCGACAAACATTCACTCACACGTGAGCAGTTTATGGAACATGCGTGGGTGTGGAGAAAAAAACACGGAGGAATTATTCTTGAACAGCTTAAGAAACTTGGAGCCTCATGCGATTGGGACAGAACTCGATTCACGATGGATCCGGCTCTGAGTGAAGCTGTTATCAATACATTTGTCTATTTCTATAAGAAGGGACTGATTTATAGAGGCGTAAGAATGGTCAATTGGGATCCAAAATCACTCACTGCAGTGAGCGATGAAGAGGTAATACACAAGGAGACCAAATCCAAGCTCTACTACCTGAGGTATATGATTTCAGACAATGGAAAGCCCTCTGAAACAGAGTATGCAGTTATTGCTACTACTCGTCCTGAAACTATAATGGCAGATGCTGCTGTATGTATCAATCCCAATGACCCGAGATATACCCACCTAAAGGGTAAAAAGTTATTTATTCCTTTGATTAACAGGGAAATACCTATTATCGAAGACGAATATGTAACGATAGACTTCGGAACCGGTTGCCTCAAGGTTACTCCGGCTCATGATGTCAACGACTACAATCTCGGTCTTAAACACAATCTACCTGTTATTGACATCATAGATGACCACGGATGTCTTAATGAAAAGGCTGTCATCCTGGTAGGAGAAGACCGATTCGTCGCGCGCAAGAAGATCGTGAAGATGATAGCTGATGCAGGTCAGCTCGAAAAAGAGGAGGATTATATCTCACCTGTGGGACACTCTGAAAGATCTGACGCTGTAATAGAACCCAAGCTCTCCCTGCAGTGGTTCTTGAAGATGGAAGATCTTGCAAAGGGTGCATTGGAGAGGGTTGAAAACGGTGATATAAAGCTGATTCCTGACAAGTTCCGCAATACCTACCGTCACTGGATGGAGACAGCTCGTGACTGGTGTATTTCGCGTCAGCTCTGGTGGGGACAACAGATTCCTGCATATTATCTTCCCGATGGAAGGTTCGTGGTTGAGGCTACCCGCGAGGAGGCTCTCGAGGCAGCGCGCAAACTGGATCCGACTCTCAAGGAAGAGGATCTGAGACAGGATCCTGATGTACTTGATACATGGTTCTCTTCATGGTTATGGCCGATCTCTGTATTCGACCCTGCAGTTCCGGGACGCCCAGGTACTATTCCGAACAAGGATTTAGCATACTACTATCCTACAAACGATCTTGTCACTGCGCCTGAAATTATCTTCTTCTGGGTGGCAAGAATGGTCATGGCCGGAAACGAGTTCATGGGCAATGTTCCCTTTAGAAATGTCTACTTCACCGGAATCGTAAGGGACAAACTTGGTAGAAAAATGTCAAAGTCTCTGGGTAACTCTCCCGACCCGATTATGCTGATGGAAAAATATGGCGCTGACGGTGTCCGTCTTGGAATGCTCCTGTGCAGTTCGGCAGGAAACGACATTCTTTTCGATGAGTCACAGGTGGAACAGGGAAGAAATTTCTGCAACAAGATATGGAACGCCTACCGTCTGGTAAGAGGCTGGGAGGTTGACAGGAATACAGAGCCTTCTGAAGCTGCTTCGTGTGCTGTAAGATGGTTTGACAACAAGCTCTCTCAGACAATCGAGACTATAGAGGAGCATTATGACAAATTCAGGATTTCTGACGCTTTGATGACTCTGTATAAACTCTTCTGGGATGACTTCTGCGCATGGTATCTGGAAATTGTCAAACCGGAATATGGCAAGCCCATTGACGGCAAGACATTTGACGCTACTATAACCTTCTTCGACAAGCTTCTCAAACTGTTGCATCCAATCATGCCATTCATCACCGAAGAACTTTGGCAGAACCTTTCAGAGAGGAAAGATGGTGAGACAATCATGCTGGAAAGAATGCCTAAGTCCCAGGGTTACGACAGTACGGTCATCGCTGATTTCACGCTGGCCTCAAGTGCAATAGCCTCTTTGAGAAATGTAAGGCAGTCAAAGGGAATCTCTCCAAAGGAGAAGATAGATTTGGTTATCTGTGGAGAATTCCCCGAAAATATGCTGTGTGTCCTTACCAAAATGTCAAACCTCGGAGAGATATCGTTTACAACATCATTGGATAACCGTGAAGCGGGTGTCTCTTTCCTTGCCGGTACTGTACAGATGTTCGTACCGCTTCAGGGCCTGCTCAATGTGGAGGAGGAGATAGCAAAAGTAGAGAGTGAAATAGTCAGATATGAGAAGTTCCTCAAGGGTGTAGAGGCTAAACTTTCCAATGAAAAGTTCGTGAACAATGCGCCGGAAGCAGTTGTCAAGACCGAACTGAAGAAGAAGAGTGATGCAACTGCAAAACTGGAATCTCTCAAGACCACTCTTGCACAACTTAAAAAGCAGTAAAAGACAATATGTATATAGAGTCTAAAGTTGATATAGAAGTTCGTTATTACGAAACAGATAAAATGGGGATTGTCCACCACTCGAATTACGTAAGGTATTTCGAGTGTGGGCGTCACCAATTTCTCATAGACGCAGGCATTCCCATTATGGAGATTGAACAGAGGGGAATAGTGATGCCTGTGGTGAGTGTTGAGGTGAAGTATAAGACTCCTGCAAGACTGGGAGATATTCTCACAGTGGTTTCAAGGGTCGTTAAGGAGCCTATGGCAAAAGTTGAGGTTCAAAATGAGATCTATAATCAGCGCGGGGAGCTGGTGTGTGAAGGGTGTGTGGTGCTGGGTTTCCTCAATGATGCTACAAGAAGACCTGTGAGGATTCCTCCTTATGTTCTGGAGGCGTTCCGCAGGGCAAGCAAGGATTAGTTTTTAATTACAATAATTATGGTACTATTGCTTTTTGGAACATTGGGTATGGGCGAAATACTCATTATCGCACTGATCGTCTTGTTGTTTTGGGGCGGGAAAAAAATTCCTGAGATGATGAAGGGACTTGGCAAGGGGGTCAAGAGTTTCAAGGATGGAATGAATGGTGCGGATGATGAAAAAGCTGACCAAGATGGCGTGAAATAGGGAAATTTAGGGAGTGTGGTGAGTGATAAAATGACTTTTTGGGAGCATCTCGACCAATTGCGCGGGCTTGTTTTGCGAAGCCTGGGCGCTATTGTCGTATTGATGTTGCCAATTTTCTTTTTGAAGGAGTTTCTGTTCGACAGGATTATCTTCGCACCTGCAAGGGCCGACTTTTTTCTTTACAGGCTATTGGGCACTTCGTTTGCGCTGGATATTATAAATGTAGATATGGCCTCCCAGTTTTTTGTCCATTTGAGGGTTACCTTTCTTGTTTCATTGATAGTCACTGTACCGTATATTATATATTGTATTTGGAAATTTGTATCTCCTGCACTTTATGAAAGTGAAAAAAAAGCTGTAAAGAGTGGCTTTCTGCTTTCCTCCTTGCTATTCTATTTGGGTGTGGCTGTCGGATATTGTATCGTATTTCCCTTGACTGTCAGGTTTCTGGGCAATTATCAGGTGAGTGAATCCATTCCCAATACCATCTCACTTGATTCCTATATTTCAATGTTCCTTTCTTTGATTCTTATTATGGGATTGGTATTTGAACTTCCGGCAGTGGCGGTGGCCCTTTCACGACTTGGTTTTATAAATAGGAAAATGTTGGTCAAAGTCAGAAAGTATGCGGTGGTGGCCGCTCTTATCCTTTCGGCTGTCATAACACCCTCGGGGGATGCTTTCACTATGCTGGTGGTGGCGGCACCGCTATATTTGCTTTACGAATTTTCAATCCTGTTGACAAAAATAGTAACTGATGATAGCAATTAATAACCTTACGGTAGCCTTCGGCGGTTTTACGCTGTTGGACAATATAAATTTTCATATAAGTGACGGTGAGCATGTTGCATTGGCCGGTAAGAATGGTGCAGGGAAGTCTACCATTCTGAAACTGATTGCCGGTGTACAGTCTCCTACAGGCGGTTCGATTACCAAACCCAATGGCATAACTATCGGCTATCTGCCGCAGATTATGGATTATGACAAAGGAACTTCTGTTCTGGATGCGGCAATGAGTGCCTTCTCTGACATGTATATGATGAAGGAGAGAGTTGAACAGATTACTGTCGAACTCAGTGAAAGGGACGATTATGAATCCAACTCATATAGTAAGCTGATAGAGGAACTTAATGACATTTATGACCGCTTGAACATTATCAGGTCAGATTCTCCCATGCTTCTTGCCAGAAAGACACTTGTCGGTCTTGGGTTCAAGTCCGATGAGCTGGAGCGCAGCAGGGGTACTTTTTCCCAGGGTTGGAACATGCGTGTAGAGCTGGCGAAAGTTCTACTTAGAAAACCTGATGTGCTATTGCTTGACGAGCCTACAAACCACCTTGATATAGAATCGATTCAGTGGCTTGAGGAGTATTTGACGACCTACAGAGGGTCTCTCGTTCTTATATCCCACGACAGAAGGTTTCTTGACAAGGTTACGACTCGCACTGTTGAGGTCGTGCTTGGTAAGATTTATGATTATAAAGTACCTTATTCCCAGTATGTTATTCTTCGTAAGGAAAGGATGGAGCAGCAGCGTGCCGCATATGAGAACCAGCAGAGGATGATAGAAAAGAGTGAAGAGTTCATTGAAAAATTCAGATATAAGCCGACCAAAAGTAATCAGGTGCAGTCACGTATCAAGGCTCTGGAAAAGATTGAAAGAATAGAGATTGACTGCGAGGATAATTCTGCTCTGAACCTCAAGTTCCCTTCGGCGCCCAGATCCGGTCAGGTCGTTTTTCAAGCTACAGATCTGGTGGCAGGTTATCCTGACAGAAAGAATGGTACTGAAAAGGTGGTCTTTGAGGAACCAAAACTCACTATTGAACGAGGTGAAAAAGTTGCTTTTGTGGGAAGGAACGGTGAGGGAAAGAGTACAATGATGAAACTCATTACCGGCGAACTTGAGCCTCTGGGTGGTCAGGCCAAAGTGGGTTATAATGTTGATTTAGGATATTATGCACAGAATCAGGAGGATGTACTGAAGAAGGAGGATACTGTCTTTGATACTCTGGATAAGGTAGCAGTCGGGGATATCAGGACAAGACTCAGAGATATTCTCGGAGCATTTCTCTTCAAGGGCGAGGATATCGACAAGAAGGTCGCCGTATTGAGTGGAGGGGAGAGGTCTCGCCTTGCCATGGCAAAGCTGATTCTCCATCCCTATAATCTTCTGGCTTTGGACGAACCTACCAACCATATGGATATCAGGTCCAAGGATGTACTGAAACAGGCTTTGCAGCAGTACGACGGTACTTTGGTGATAGTATCGCACGACCGAGACTTTCTGGATGGTCTGGTTTCAAAGGTATATGAGTTCAAGGATGGCAAGGTTAAGGAGTACCTTGGTGGGGTCGCGGATTTTCTTGAACACAGGCAGATAGATTCACTCATAGATCTTGAAATGCCTGTAAAACCGACAGCATCTTCTAAGGCTGTAGGTTCTGCCGCTGATAAAGCTGCCCCTGTTAAAACAGACACTGTAGCTGCCTCTACCTCTTCCTCTGCCTCTGAAGAGGGGAACAAGCTCTCTTTCGAAGAGCAGAAGGAGGCAAGGAGAAAGCAGAAACAGATTGAAAATTGTGAAAAGAAAATTGCATCCATTGAGTCTGAAATGAAGCTCATTGAGGAGAAACTTTCCAATGTACAGCCTGAAACCGATGTTGATACTCTTACCAGAGAGTATCTGGAATTAAAGCGGTCATTGGATCTAAAGATGGAAGAGTGGATGATGTTAAGTGAATAATTGTCATATATATATTGGTATGGAAGAAACAAAATCGTATTATTTGTATGGTTTTCATCCGGTGGATGAGGCTCTCTCTTCAGGAAGGGAGATAGAAAAGGTGATTTTCAGGCAGGGTCTTGAAGGAGAACAGTTCCGTTCTTTGCTTTCAAGGCTCCAGCAGGCAAATGTCCCTGTACAGTTTGTCCCTTCAGAAAGGATCTCGAAGCTGGAAAAGGGCAAAAAGAGTCAGGGGGTTATTGCCTACCTGTCACAGATTGACTATACCCCATTTGAAACTGCTCTGGACAGGGCAATTGCCAAGTGGAGGGTAGGAGGACCTATTCCGCTTTTTGTCATGCTGGATGGAGTGAGTGATGTCAGAAACCTTGGTGCCATTGCCAGGAGCGCTGAGTGTGCCGGAGTGAGTGGTATAATTGTTCCTGCAAAGGGTGGCGCTGCTATCAATGCAGAGGCAGTGAAGGCCTCCGCAGGTGCTCTTCTGCGTATTCCTACCTCAAGGACACAGAATCTGAGAATTCCTATATATACTTTTAAAGAATATGGTTTTCAGATAGTTGCTGCGACTGAAAAGTCCGATAAACTTATTTATGATGTAGATATGTGCAAGCCGACTGTAATAGTCATGGGATCTGAAGGCAAGGGAATTTCCGATTCTGTTCTTGCCTTGTGTGATGAAAAGGCAAAGATTAGGATGGTTGGTGAGATTGAATCTCTCAATGTTTCCGTGGCTTGTTCCATTATAATGTTTGAAGCTGTAAGACAGAGACTATAAGCATGAATACCATATGGATAGTGATGCCGGTTCTCATCATGCTTATGTTTATGTTGGGAATAGGTCTTACGAAGTCATCTTTCATTGAGCTTGCCAGAAAGCCGCTGCCGGTGGTCGCAGGACTTCTCGGACAGCTCGTCTTTCTTCCGCTTATTGCTTTCGGAGTTGCTGTTATGATGAAGCTGCCTCCGGTCTATTTTATGGGGTTGCTTCTTATTGCTCTCTCCCCCGGAGGAAGTTCGTCTAATGTCTTCTCAAAACTAGCCGGTGGAGATGTAGCTCTTTCTGTCACACTTACTGCTCTGAGTAGTATCATTACTCTATTTACTATTCCTGTGTGCATGAGTCTGGTAGCGTGGTATGTATCGGATGTATATAGTAGTGAAATTCATCTTCCCGCTGGCAAATTGCTGATGCAGAACATTGTTCTTCTCTTTGTCCCCATGTTTGCCGGTGTTTTGATGAGAAGGTATTTTGAAAAGAGTGCGCTTGCAGCTGAGAGGTTTCTTTCAAAGATTGCTTTTCCTGCTCTGATGCTTCTTGCGTTACTTTTTTTCTTGCAGTATCCGAAAGAAATTTATGAAAACTTCTCCTCTATTGGCAGTTCTGTGGTGATTATGATCCTTGCTGCAATGGGGGCGGGTGCTCTTCTTAGTATTCTCATCAAGTCGGGCAAGAGTGTTCGGAGGACTATAGTTATCGAGGTGGGAATGCAGAATGCGGCTCAGGCCATAGCGATTTCGACATCTCCGTTTATATTTAATAACGGTGAAATGGCTATACCTGCAATAATTTATGCCTTGGTGATGAATATAGTCTTGCTATCCTACGTTGCCATCGTAAAAAAGAATAAGTAGTGTATAAGATGTAACCCACTGAGGCACAGGTACAGTGGAAAAAAGGATGAAAAAAAGTTGCAAAAAGTTGCAAAAAAAATTTGGAGATACGGAAAAAAGCGC
>CALZHC010000026.1 GCA_945787505.1 uncultured Alistipes sp. | reverse complement strand
TAAACGGCCAAATGAGCCATAAGGTCGACCTTCTGATAATCCCGGAAGGCTACACGGAGCAACAAATGGAGAAATTCCATAACGACTGCCGGACCTTCCTCGACTATTTCTTTGTCATGGAACCATATTCATCCAGAAGAGACGACTTCAACATCTGGGCAGTGGATGCCCCCTCGGCAGAAAGCGGAACTGACATTCCTCACGAGAATATATGGAGAAACACCATCCTCAACTCCAGCTTCTACACCTTCTATGTAGACAGATACCTTACGGTAACCGACCACACCCTGATGGCAGATGTAGCATCATCTGCACCATTCGATGCAATCATCGTGCTGGTCAATGACAAGAAATACGGTGGCTGCGGAATATACAATTCATACGCCCTTGGCATCTCCGACAACGAGTATGCACTGCAGGTCTTCGTCCACGAGTTCGGCCACAGTTTCGCCGGTCTTGCAGACGAATACTACACATCAGAAGTGGCATACACAGACTTCTACGACATGAATACAGAACCATGGGAACCCAACATCACCACAATGGTCGATTTCGGTTCAAAATGGCAGGACATGCTGGACAGCACCACACCAGTCCCCACCCCTGTAAATGACTCAAACTGCGAAGTTGTAGGAGTGTACGAAGGAGCCGGCTACAATGCCAAAGGCATCTTCCGCCCCTTCATCGACTGCAGGATGAAGACCAACAAGGCAAAGGGATTCTGTCCTGTATGCGTCAGAGCAATCAACAGGATGATAGACTACTACTGTAAATAAGGCATCATCCAATCTCTTCCATAAGGCGGTCAAGCTCACGCCGTTCCTTCTTGGTAGGCCTTCCGGTTCCTCTGTCTCTTTTTATAAAGATAGTCTCAACCGGAGCCTCCAGCTTGGCGCGTTCCTCTTCAGGGGTGATATCTTCGGCATACTGAGCCACGACCTTTGCACCCACCCTTGAGCCAATCGGGATAATGACCCTATACTCGAAATGGACGCTGCCCTTCCTCACCTGAACGATATCATTCTCCTTCACCTCTCTTGAGGCCTTTGCCTCAGTTCCGTTCACCTTTACCTTGCCGCTTTTGCAAGCGTCCGAGGCATCACTTCTTGTCTTGAAGAGACGGATGGCCCAAAGGAATTTGTCAACTCTCTCAGCTACATCCATATTCAGCTCAAATTACATTTATCATCTGAACAGTCATGATCATGACAGTGCTCATGGTCGTGGCAATGACACTCGTCCTCTTCCTCGACATATTCATCATGTTCCTGCGGCTTTTCGATATATGATTCCATCACCTTGGTATCAGGAGTCATTCCACTGATATAGAAATCAGAAGCTGCTGCAGGGACCAGAATTACCTCGCCCTTGCTTATGATATATTCACCATCTTTACCAAAATTCAGCTTTGCCTTGCCGTCAAGACAGATATAGAGGATAAAACTTTCATACCTGTCGGTGTAGATGTGCAACATATCTTTCAGGTCATATACCTGAATAGTAAAATGTTCGTTTGATGTCAACGGTCCGTGATGATGCTCTGTAGCAGGAATTCGGTACTTTGCCTCATCATACTTGGAATAGTTAATGGAATCTATTGCAAGTTCCAGATGCATTTCCCGACGTGTTGCCGGATTGTTTTCCCGACCCCAGTCATAGATGCGGTAGGTCACATCAGAGAGCTGTTGGATCTCAGCGACCTGTAAACCTCCTCCGGCCGAATGGACAATACCTGACTCAATGTAGAAAAAGTCACCCTTGCTTACAGGATATTCATTCAGAATCTCTTCAAGAGTTCCATTGGCAGCCCTCTCCATAAATTCCGCGGGGGTCACATCTCTTTTGAATCCCATGTATACCTTTGCTCCGGGTGCGGCATCAAGAATGTACCACGCTTCACTTTTGCCCCATGAGTTATGTCTGTCAAAGGCGGTCTCATCATCCGGATGCACCTGTAGCGAAAGACGCTCCTGTATGTCAAGAAGTTTCACAAGAAGAGGAAACTCATTGCCGAAGCGTTTGTAGTTGTCCTCACCTACTATCTCATCCATATAGGTCTCGATAATATCATAGATGGGATTGCCCTCCATGTAACCCTCTGCCACCACCGAACTGTCATCCTCGAATCCACTGAGTTCCCAACTCTCTCCTATCGGGCCTTTAATATCTGTCTGCTTGCCATACTCATTGACAAGCTTGTTTCCTCCCCAGACTCTCTCCTTGAGAACCGGGACAAATTTATAGGGATAGATTGTCTTTTTCATTATTCTGTAATTTGAAATCCGAAATTATGTTCTTGTTTACTTGTCTACCATAAAAGACAAAAAGTGCAATAGCTACAGCCACCACCAATACATAGGGCCACCACTGGCTCCATATCATACCATCTGCCTCCACACCACCGGCCGGCTGTTCTGTATTAAAAAGCATATAGAGCGAGATTGCATTGTTGATAATGTGCATTACAGTGGTGGTTATCAGTGAATGAGTCTTGTAATATACCCATCCGAAAAACAGTCCCATCAGCATAGCCGGTATAGCCTGAAACAGATTCAGATGGAGCGCTGCAAAGAGAGCTGAAGAGATTATTACCGCCAGCGAAGGATTCAGATGGGTCAAAAGACCACGCAATATAACTCCTCGGCAGAAGAACTCTTCAAGCACAGGAGCGGCTATAACTGTAGTCAGAATTGTCGGCAATAGCGCAGACTCCCTAAGCTGCTTCAGATATCGGTCATACCACTCAGGAGCCGGCACCTGCGGCATTGCCTCGAGAATGACAAAACAGCAGCACAGCAGCACTGTCATCACCGCTAAGTATGCACCTACAGAATATCGCCCAGTCCTGCTATTCTCTATAGGGACAGGAGAGACACCACTCTGAGAAGATCTCCTTACTCCCAAGAAGATACAGTAACAAAGAGGAAGGAGATACCCCAACAATTGAAAATTGCCAGGAGCAAGAGTGAGTCCGGCCCCAATAAGCAGGGACATCAGAATACTCTCACCCACAGAGGGAAGGGCATATGACAGATATTTTGTCATTTTGACATTGCAATTGAAAAAACAATTATATTTGTGATGACAAATATAGAAAACAAAACCCTATTTTACCTGAAAATTGAAAAGGATTCTTCACATATTAAAGAACAAGTACTTCATTGTAACCTTTGCATTTGTCATCATCATCACATTCATTGACAAAAACAACATCATAAGGTTCATTGACCTCTCCATAGACAAATATCGTCAAGAGAGGGTAATGAAACAGTACAGGAAGGATATAGTGGAATTGGATAAAAAAATCAAGGAACTCTCATACGACAGAGACTCCCTTGAGAAATTTGCCAGAGAAAACTACTATTTCCACGAAAAGGACGAGGAGATTTTTATTGTCCGGGAGCAGTAGCCTCTTTCTTTTCCTTTTCAGACGATTTATTGAAACGGTTCATAGCCCTGTCGATTCCTTCAAATGCAAATGCCTTTACAGCCTCTATCGCCCTATCCTTCACAGGGATAAGAGCCTCTTTCTGCTCCGGTGTCCATTTTCCAAGAACGAAATCCACCTGAGAGCCGAATCCTATATGCGAACCTATGCCGACACGAAGTCTGGGATAAGCCTCGGTGCCGAGCATCTGCGCTATATTTGCAAGACCGTTATGGCCACCGGCACTACCACCTTTCCTGATTCTTATCGTACCGATAGGCAGAGCCATATCATCTACTATCACCATGAGATGGTCTACGGGAATAGAGAGTTTGTTAAGCCAGTATGAAACAGCTTTACCACTAAGATTCATGTATGTGGAGGGCTTAAGCAGAACAAATGTCCTGCCTTTGAACTTCACTTCGGCAATATCTCCGTAACGATCTGTTTTAAAAGCAGTATTGGATGCCTGAGCCCAGACATCCAATACAGAAAAGCCTACATTGTGACGAGTATCTTCATACTCGTAACCGATGTTGCCTAAACCTGCCACTAGGTATTTCATTCACTGACAGAGATTATTTTTCCTTAGCAGCGGACTGTGAAGCACGGGTATGTTTAACTGAACATACACCTGTAGTCTTGGGACTAACGATGGTAACACCTTCATACTTGAGGTCACCGGCTACTATCTGTTTGCCAAGGTTCAGGTCGGTGATGTCGATATCGAGAACATCAGGAAGATTTGCAGGAAGTGCTGAAATCTTGATCTTTCTTGATTCAACAAGGAGTTTACCACCCTGTCTTACACCGATACAGTTACCGAAGATATTGAGAGGAACTGCGATGGTTACAGGTTTGTCTTCAGAGATTGCAAGGAAGTCAACATGGATGGTAGCGTCAGTTACAGGATGGAACTGGAGAGCGTGCATAACTGCAAGATAGGTCTTGCCATCAATACACAAGTCTACGAGATAGCTGTTAGGGGTATGTGTAAGGGCCTTGAGATCCTTTTCACTTACCGAAAACATAATGTTTTCAACACCTGCTCCATAAAGGATACAGGGAACTTCTCCATTTCTTCTGATAGCTTTGATGTCAGATTTTTTTCCTTTGGTTCTGACTACACCATTCAAACTAATGTGTTTCATCTTATTAAATTAAAAATGTGTTACTCAGTCAGGGCTTTCCTGACCCCATTGCACCAAAAAGTTTTTCTTTTTGAGGTCGCAAATGTATATTTTTTTGTATATTCGTGCAAATTTTTACAACAACATTTAAACAAAATAGTTATGGAAAGAAAATGGAGATGTACTGTCTGCGGATATGTACACACAGGAGACTCAGCTCCTGAAAGATGTCCTCTTTGCAAGGTACCCGCTGAAAAATTTGTTGAAATCACTGAACAGCCTAACAATGCTCTTACATGGGCTGATGAACATAAAATCGGAGTGGCTAAAGGCTGCGATGAAGAAATTCTGGAAGGACTCAAGGCGCATTTCACCGGAGAGTGCACAGAGGTCGGCATGTATCTTGCGATGAGCAGACAGGCCGATAGAGAAGGCTACCCTGAAATCGCTGAAGCTTACAAGAGAATCGCTTATGAAGAAGCAGAACATGCAGCTAAATTCGCTGAACTTCTCGGAGAAGTGGTATGGGACACCAAGACCAACCTCAAGAAGAGAATGGAAGCTGAAGCCGGTGCATGCCAGGACAAGAAGAGAATCGCTACCAAGGCAAAACAACTCAACCTTGATGCAATCCACGACACAGTACACGAAATGTGCAAGGACGAAGCTCGTCACGGACAGGCTTTCGAAGGTCTTTACAAGAGATTCTTCGGTGACAAATAGTCACTACTCTATCATGTGAACCGCCCTATTCCAGGAGAGATTCCGGTAATGGGAGGCAAGATATCCGTTTTCGGGATTGGGTGCATACGTGCTCAGTCCCGAAAATGTTTTTATATCGAAATATTTGAAACCATTTATATAATAGGACTCCGTCGCATACTTGTATTTTACACATTCCGACAGATTTTTCATTATCTGCTCAAGCTGTCCGGCAGAAGAGATCTGCTCCATAAGTGAAGCCAGATCGTAGAACCATTTGTCATCGTACCTGAAGAAACCCTGAACCTGCGACATATCCAATGTGGGTATCATATCAGCTCTTGTCTCCATTACCTGCGCCACAGACTGGGCAAGTCTTTCGAGATGTTCACACCTTACCAAAGAGATGGTAGCTCCAAGATTTCGGGAATTATAGTAATCATAATACGACTTACATACCTTACCATAATTGCTTTCCCCTCCCCTGAAAAGATTCTCCATAATCTCATTGTAAGGGAAACCTCCTACTAAAACCTCAGCTGCCGATCCTATAAAGAAGTCACACTTGTTCCTGAGTTCGTATGCTACCTCGATTCCTCCCATAAAACAGGCATCGAAAAGAATGAAATCATAATCAACCGGCAGAGCCTTCACAAGGTCCACAATCTCCATTTCCCTGCCACCATCCACTCCGAATGACTTTACATAATCTCTGAAAGGGTCCTCTTTCACGCTCAGACTCTGTATAGAGCCCTCTTCACCCTCAGTAACCGGATGGGAATAGAATCCATCAGGAAGCCACCCCGTACCGTGAGACCAAAGGATCAGTCCGTTGTGCTCAGTAGGGAAAAGGGAGTGTGAGTAGTAAAGCACCTCGTTGAGTGTATTGGGATCTGAACTTATATATTTTTCTTCATCATAGACATGAAGAACCTCCTTGTTTACCACGCCATATCTATCTTTATAAAGTCTAATAAGCTGAGGTTCGGAACTTGGCAGATCGATGAAAAGAAGGAGGACATCTCCCCTCTCTCCAGGTTCGCAGTAATCCGGAACATAACCGTCAACTATCTCCTGTAAATCCTCTATGGCGGAATATGCGAGATTATTGTCAGCTGCCATATATACAATCACCATAGTATCCGAATAACGTCCAGGCATCTTCGAGCAGGACGATGTTACCGCTATTCCTAAAATCAAGGTCAAAATGGCGAAAATCAGTGAAAAACACCTATTCATACACATATTGTTAACTAATTTGGGACAAATATAGAATAAATTGTTACATTTGTAGATAATATTTTTTCAACAATGAGAAGCGGAAAATTATTTACATTTCTTGCCGGAGCAATGATAGGAGCAGGTCTTACATGGCTCTACACCACCGAAAAAGGGGAAGAGGTTAGGTCCAAAATCAAGGAGATCCTCAGTTCCGGATGCGGTATCACGGATGAAGAAAAGGCCGAAATGGAGGTCGGAGATAATGAGTAGCAGCGAATCAAATTCCCGATTTTCAGATTCTCTAAGGCAATATGCCGACCTCAAGGTGGAGGAGCTCAAACTCTCGGGTATAGAATCACTTTCCGGAATCCTCAGCAAAATGCTTCTATTTTTGCTGATTTTCATTTTATGCGGTCTGGTCATCGGTCTTCTCGCTATTGCCTTTGCATTGTTCATAGGTTATCTTACCGGCAACACCATTATCGGCTTCCTATGCAGCGCTGCTTTGGTACTGCTTATGATTATTGTTTTGATTCTTTGCCGAAAGAGATTCATGAAAAACATCTTTATCAGGGCCTTTGCAGACCAGATGTTAGGAGAAGGGGTCGTGACAGATGCCAGAGACCTTAAGATGAAAAAAGAAATAGTTAAAATTGCCATCGACTCACAAGAGAACAAGATTCAATACACAATTATTGAAAACATATTGACACTCCTTAAAAAAATATTCAACTGATATGAGAAAACATCTTGCTATAATCGGACTGACAGGCGCATTTATGACACTGGCGCCCTCATGTTGTACAGAATGTAAACAAACAGAAGATAACTTCAAGTACCTTGTTGACGAATTTGCCGATATCAAAGTAATGCGTTTCCGCGTTCCAGGCTGGGAAGACCTTACCCTTCAGCAGAAAGAATATATCTACCATCTGGGGGAAGCTGCCAAATACGGAAGGGATATCCTTTGGGCACAGAATTTTGAATATAACCTCGAAATCAGAAAAGTGCTCGAACAGATACTGGAAAACTACAACGGAGACAAGACCTCTGAAGAGTATCAGAATCTTCTGGTCTACGCCAAGAGAGTATTCTTCAGCAACGGCATACACCACCACTATGCAGAAGACAAGATCATCCCTGGCTGCTCCGAAAAATATTTCATTGAAACAGCCATTGCCAGCCGTGTAGATGAACAGAAAGCAAGAAACATTGCACAGATAATCTTCTCTGCTGATAAATACCTCCAGAAGAGATATACCGGAACTCGCGAAGACATCCTCTTAGGAAGCGCCTCTGACTACTATAGAGGAGTGACAAGGGAAGAGGCCCTCAAATTCTACTCCGATATGGAAAAGCCAGGAGATGAAAGACCTCTTTCATACGGACTTAACAGCCGTCTGGTAAAGAAGGGAAAAAAACTTGTCGAAGAGCCGTACAAGATTGGCGGGCTTTATGGCGCTGCACTTGAGAAGGTGGTCGAAGAGCTCGAAAAGGCAAGGGAATATGCAGAAAACGACGAGCAGAAGAGATGTATAGACCTTTTGGTTAGCTACTACCGAACAGCAGATCTCAAGACATGGGACGAATATAATATTGAATGGGTGAAAGATACTCATTCGAATGTCGACTTCGTGAACGGATTCATTGAATCATACGGAGATCCACTTGGAATAAAGGCATCATGGGAAGCTCTCGTGAACTTCAAGAATATAGAATCATCCAAGAGGACAGAAATCATCTCTGCTGATGCTCAGTGGTTTGAAGATCATTCACCTGTTAATTCCAGATTCAAGAAAAAAGAGGTAACAGGAGTCTCCGCAAAAGTCATAACTGCTGTTACTCTTGGAGGTGACTGCTATCCTGCATCACCATTAGGAATAAACCTTCCCAACGCCAACTGGATCAGAAAAGAATACGGTTCAAAATCAGTAACCATAGAAAATATCTCCAATGCATATTCACTTGCAGCACTCGAATCGCCAAAGAGCCTGCTTTCTGAATTTGCATGGAACGAAGAGGAAATCAAAAGAGCCAAAGAATTCGGAGCTCTCGCTGACAACCTGCATACCGATCTTCATGAATGTCTGGGTCACGGTTCAGGTCAGCTCCTCCCCGGTGTCTCCCCCAATGCACTCGGAGAATACAGCTCTACACTCGAAGAGGCAAGAGCCGACCTTTTCGCCCTCTACTACATAGCAGACAAGCGCATGGTGGATCTGGGAATCCTTCCCAATGACCAAGCATACAAAGCTGAGTATGACAACTACATCCGTAACGGTATCTTCACTCAACAGGTCAGAATCGATCTTGGCAAAAACCTGACACAGGCCCACATGCAGAACCGCCAGCTCATAGCCAAATGGTGCTTCGAAAAAGGCAGCGAACACAAGGTCATCGAAAAGAAGATAAGGGACGGAAAGACATATTTCGTGATAAACGACTATCTCAGACTCCGTGAGCTCTTCGGAGATCTTCTCGCCGAAATTCAGAGAATCAAGTCTGAAGGAGACTTCGAAGCAGGAAAGAGCCTTGTTGAAAATTACGGAATCAAGCTCGACTACGATCTCCACAAAGAGGTTCTCGAGCGCTACAAAGAACTCGGACTCAAACCCTACGGCGGTTTCATGAACCCTGAAATCACCCCTGTGACTGAAAATGGCAAGGTAGTGGATTATACCATTTCATATCCTGACAACTACCTCGAACAGATGCTTGAGTACGGAAGGAAATACAGCACTCTATAGAAAATATAAAGGATAAGATACTATCATGAGGATTGTAATTGCAGGTGCAGGAGAAATCGGCAGCCACTTGGCAAAGATGCTCAGTTATGACAGACACGACATTACTGTCGTTAGTGCTGACGCTGAAAATCTGGACAAGCTGGCACAGGAGTGCGATGTGGTCACCATTGAAGGAAAGCCCACATCCATCAGCACACTTGTCAAAGCCGGTGTCGCATCTGCAGACCTCTTCATAGCAGTTAACCCGGAACAGGAACAGGATGTAAACATCGTAGCAGCCATTCTTGCGAAAAAACTGGGTGCCAAAAAGGTAACTGCACGCATCAACAACGAAGAGTACCAGAAGAACGACAACAAACTCCTCTTCACCGATTTGGGTATAGACTCGCTCTTTTACCCCGAGAAGGTAGCAGCCAACGAAATCATCAGTCTCCTGAAGCAGAATGCCGCCTCCGAGTTCATGACCTACTCGCACGGCAAACTTCAGATGGTGGTTTTCAAACTGGCAGAGGGATCTCCCATGATAGACAAAACAGTCAATGAACTCAAGACACAGGCGGGAGGGCTGCTCCGTTCTGTCGCCATATCCAGGGATTCTCAGACTATCATTCCCCGCAAGGATACACGCTTCAAGCTCAATGACCAGGTATACATAATTACCAAGAAAGAGGGTATAGAGAGAGCGGTGGCACTATCCGGAAAAGAGAGACTTCACATGAAGAATATTATGATTCTCGGTGGGGGACGTATCGGAGAGATGGTGGCACACTCCATAGAAAAGCATGTCGAATCCGTAAAACTGATAGAAATCAAGGGGAGCAGATGCGAAGATCTCTCTGAAATCCTGGACAGGACTCTTGTCATTAACGGAGACGGCAGAAATTCCGATCTGTTAGTGGATGAGGGAATCAGATCGGCAGATGCCTTCATAGCGGTCACCAGCAACTCCGAAACCAACATCCTTTCATGTGTAGTAGCCAAGAGGATGGGTGTGCGAAGAGTCATAGCAGAAGTCGAGAACTTTGAGTATATCAAACTGGCTGAAGAGATGGGTATAGACTGTGTAATAAACAAGAAACTCATCACAGCAGGACGAATATTCCGATTCACCCTCTCGAATAAAGTCAGATCAATCAAGGTCCTCACAGGTACTGATGCAGAGGTACTTGAATTTATCGTCAATACCGACAGCAAAATCACTACCGACAAACTCAAGAACCTCAACCTTCCCGAAGATGCCATCATCGGAGGGTACATCAGAGGCGGTGAAAGTTTCATTGCGGACGGCGAGACTATAATCAGGCCATACGACCAGGTAGTAGTATTTGCCAGTCCGGACTCAATAAGCAAAGTTGACAAACTCTTTTTATAAACAATAAATAATAGAAAAATACAATGGTTAATTTGAAATTTCCTGTATCAGGACGTACTCGTACAGAACACGACTTATTAGGTTACAAAGAAGTACCCGAAGAAGCACTCTTTGGCATCCAGACTCTCAGATGCCTTGAAAACTTCGATATCAGCAACTACCACTTGAGCGACTATCCTGAATTCATCAAGGGATTCGGTATCGTCAAAATGGCTGCAATCAAGGCTAACCATAAGCTCGGACTCGTATCTGACGAAGTAAAGGATGCAATCGTGGAAGCATGTCAGGAGCTTATCGACGGCAAACACTGTGAACACTTCCCCATAGATATGATTCAGGGTGGAGCAGGAACCAGTGCAAATATGAATGCTAACGAAGTAATTGCCAACAGAGCACTTGAAATTTTAGGCAAACAGCACGGAGAATATACAGTCGTTCACCCCAACGACCATGTGAACATGGCACAGTCTACCAACGATGCATACCCTGTTGCAATGCACCTTGGCATCTATTTCCTCAACGAAAGAGTACTCAAAACACTCGATACACTCATCAAGTCATTCGAAGAAAAGAAGAGATCATTTGCGAACATCATCAAGATGGGACGTACTCAGCTTCAGGATGCTGTTCCTATGACACTGGGACAGAGCTTCGGTGCATTTGCTGATGCAATGAGACATGAATATGCACGC
The DNA here is from genome assembly GCA_945787505.1 of uncultured Alistipes sp. Lineage (GTDB taxonomy): Bacteria > Bacteroidota > Bacteroidia > Bacteroidales > UBA932 > Coprenecus. The sequence goes on along the minus strand of CALZHC010000026.1, from coordinate 9,554 downwards.
ATCAAGAAGGCAGCTGACGAACTTCTCATACACAACATGGGCGCTACTGCAATCGGAACAGGTATCACAGCCGAACCCGGATACGCAGAATATTGCGATGAATTCATCCGCGAAATCTCAGGTCTGAACATGAAGCTTGCACGCAACCTCGTTGAAGCAACCCATGACACATCATCAATGGTAGCATACTCTTCAGCTTTGAAGTCATGTGCAATCCGTCTGTCAAAGATCTGTAATGACCTTCGTCTTATGGGTTCAGGTCCCCGTACAGGTCTTCAGGAAATCAACCTTCCTCCTAAACAGCCCGGTTCTTCTATTATGCCCGGTAAAGTAAATCCTGTTATCCCCGAAGTAGTAAACCAGGTATGCTTCAAGGTTATCGGAAACGACATGACAGTGACAATGGCAGCTGAAGCAGCACAGCTCGAGCTCAACGTTATGGAACCCGTCCTCATCGAATCACTCGTTGAATCAGCTACATGGCTTAGCAGAGCATTTGACACCCTCCGCATAGAGTGCATAGAAGGAATCACAGCCAACAAGGCACGTTGTGAAGAGATGGTAAAACACAGTATCGGAATCATCACAGCTCTCAAGCCCTACATCGGATACCAGAACTGCAGCGACTTGGCAAAGAAGGCTCTCGAAACAGGCGGAAGCGTTTATGATCTCGTACTCGAAAGCGGTCTCCTTACCAAGAAAGACCTCGATATCATCCTCAACCCCAAGAACATGGTTAAGCCCACAGTTGTGGAACTTTCTAAATAACTGAAAGATATTTTTGAAAAAGGGTCTATGATAAAACCATAGACCTTTTTTTATTCTATATTTGTACAAAATCACTAATTACTAATATTTAGAGCAACAACATGAAAGTTAAAAGACTATTAATTTCGGTACTCTTATCGTCAATCGCACTTGTTGCGAGTGTATCTTGCAACCAGAATGAAACGACCAAGGAAAAACCTGTAATCACACTTGAAACAAGCGAACTCTCCTTCACAAATGAAGGTGGCACACTCTCGGCAGGATTCTCTATCCAAAACCCTGTAGAAGAGGTATTTCTCAAATACGAATCCAGTGAAATACCAGAATGGATACTCTCTGTTAAATGTGACGAAGCCAAAGATGGCAAGTTTACCGTAACAGTTGACAAGAACACTACCACCCTTGCCAGAGAATACTCAATCGTTCTCACATACCCTGACGCCGCTGATGCAGTGATCAAAATAGCACAGGAAGCCGGTAAAGAAGAACCAGAAGAGACATTCTCCATTAAGGTACATCACGAAAGCTATTATAACTCGGCTGACGTAATCGCTCTTGCTCCATTTTATGAAATTGCAGGCTTCGGCAGCTACGATATCCTCTTCCCCATCGTCATAGAGGATAAGCCCGAAGGCTCAGCAACCGAGCTGTACTACGCCATCATAGATGCAACTCAAGGAGTGGAAAACATCACTGACGACGACGTTCTACGCCTTATCCAGCTTCTTGGAAAACAAGGAAAAGCCAACGTATTCATGGCATCATATAATATGAAGGTAATCGTTGGAGCAATGGCAATAGATGCTCAGGGAAATAAAACAAAGCTCTACAGAAGCGACGTTATAGAGCTTACCAAGGATGGAGCGGATTCCGATGCAAGCAAATGTGTGACCATCCTTGATGACATCATGGACGGCAAGTACGACATGTAATATCATCATTCTGTATATAAAAAGAGGCTACAGATTGCAGACATTGCAATTTGCAGCCTCTTTGATTTTAGAAATCTTAATTAAAGGGAGCTTTGCCGCAACTCTTTGAGTGTAATATTACAACGCTCACCTTCATAGAAAGAATCCAGGACCTCACCAAAGATATCATTCGGAGAGAGATAATCGAATAACGTCATACATGAGCAGACCTTCACTGCATCAATCTCTCCGAATATTGACAAGGCCGTTTTACCCTTATGTTCCAGCAAAGCCAAGGTAATTTCACGAATTCGAGAACCTAAAATAGCATGGCGAAGATAACGTTGCGCCTCGTCTTTGTCAGCTATTCCGTAGTAGTATCCCTTTTCACTACCTGCCATGCTGCGCAGTTGTGGAAAAATATACCATATCCAATGATTAATTTTCTCGCCTTCTCTTACCTCTTTCAATGCTTGGTCATATCCGCAGAAATAGGGTATATCCTGAGCTTCAATAAATCGTTCTATATCATTTTCATCTAACATAACTCTCTTTATTATAGGTTAGCATTTCATTACATTATTACAAAGATAGAGATTCTAAAAGAAAATAACTATATTTGCTGAAACAGCTGACATAAGAAAGAGATGAACAACTTTATTTTCAAAAATCCCGTTAAGATATACTTCGGAGAAGGCATGATTGCCTCGCTCTCAAAAGAGATAAAACCCGCAAGTAAAGTGTTAATGACCTATGGTGGCGGTTCCATCAAGCGCAACGGAATCTACAACCAAGTAATGGCGGCATTGAAAGAGTGCACAGTAATAGAATTTCCCGGAATAGAGGCAAATCCTGACTACGACACACTCCTCAGAGCAATCGAGTTAGGTAAAAAAGAAAACATTGACTTCATTTTAGCAGTAGGAGGAGGCTCGATAATAGACGGAACCAAATTCATAGCGGCAGGCATGAATTACGAAGGAGACCCATGGGACTTCATCATAGGAAAAGCAAAAGTTCCGGCAGCCAAACCCTTCGGCACAGTTTTGACACTTCCGGCAACAGGCTCGGAGATGAACTGCGGAGCAGTAATCTCTAGAAGAGCATTGAAAGAAAAACTCTCATTCCATAATCCGGAAGGATTCCCGTGTTTCTCAATCCTCGATCCCACTGCAATTTACTCGCTCCCCAAGCGACAGATTGCCAACGGAATAATCGATACGTTCATCCATACGACAGAACAGTACCTGACTACCGCTGCCAGCCCTGCAGTAATGGACAGATTCGCAGAAGGAGTACTTCTCACACTGATTGAAAAAGGTCCGGGACTCATATCAGCGGAAAAGCCCTCCTACAATGACTGCGCAGACTTTATGATGAGCGCAACAATGGGGCTCAACGGATTCCTTGCAATGGGAGTCGATGAAGACTGGGCGACCCACAGAATAGGTCACGAACTGACAGCTCTCCACGGACTCGACCACGGAGTCACACTTGCAATAGTATGGGAGGGAACAATGGATGTAATGCGTCGCGAGAAAGAGGCGAAACTGCTTCAGTACGCATCCAGAATCTGGAATATCACAGAAGGAACAACAGATGAAATCATAGACAATGCCATCGCCCGAACAGAAAAGTTCTTCAACTCACTTGGAGTCAAGACAAGACTCTCTGATTACGGTATAGGAGAAGAGACAATAGAGTTCATCCGCAAACGTTTCGCAGAACGAAACTGGAATTTGGGAGAGAATGGAACGATAACACCCCAAAAGACAGAAGCAATACTCAGATCCAGATTATAATATCTCGAATCAGATCACAGCCTGATTGCAAACTTCTTCAGCCTGGTATCCACCATATGTTCAGGTATGAAACTCCGAATGGCGGAAGAGATCACATTAAGAAGACGCTCACGCACATAATCATGCCTGATTACCAGAGATATTTCCCTTACAGGCTCCGGAGATACTAAAGGTCTTATATTGCGCTGCTGATTATCATTCAGCAGTGCAATATGAAGTTCCGGGATAACAGTATATCCCCCATTTTCATCGACAATATTAATCAGAGTATCAATACTTCCGGCTTCGAAACAGGCATTGTGACCAGATTTCTTGTCACATAAGTTAGCCACTTGATCTCTCAGACAATGGCCGTCTTTGAGCATCCACAACCTTTCGGAAGGAAGGTCTGCACTGTCAATCACCTCCCTATCATACATAGGGTCGCAAGGAGAGATGTATGCCATCAGCCTTTCATAGTAAAGAGGGATTTCCAGGAGGTTAGAATTGTTCAGAGGAGTAGCCATTATGGCCATCTCTATCTCCGCTCGGCAAAGTTTCTCTATAATTTCATCTGTCTGAAGTTCGATAATATTAGGATGAATTTCAGGAGACAGCCTGTTCAAATTGGCAAACAGTTTGGGAACAATATACGAAGCGACTGTGGAAATAACTGCAAGCTTGACAGTACCACTTACCGAATCCCTCTGGGTAAGTGTTATCTGCTTGAGCTGATTGATATTATATAAGACTACCCTCGCCTGGGCAATAATCTCCTTTCCAACCTCTGTAGGTTTCATGGGATAGGACTCTCTGTCGAATATAACGACATCCAGCTCCTCTTCAAGCTTCTTGAGAAGCGTACTGAGTGTAGACTGTGAAACGCCGCACGACTGAGCGGCCTTGACGAAATGGCGGTAGTTATCAAGGGCCACTATATACTCCATCTGCTGTATAGTCATAACTGTCTGAACTATTCTTTGATTCTGGAATCAATAATAATGGTGACAGGTCCGTCATTGACTAAAGAGACCTGCATATCCGCACCGAACACTCCCCTGCCGACAGGCTTCCCAAGCACTTTGGAAAGTTCCTGGCAGAAAGTTTCATACATAGGAACAGCCAGTTCATGACCGGCAGCCCTGATATAAGAGGGACGGTTTCCCTTTCGGGTAGAGGCAGTAAGGGTAAACTGGGAGACAGCTATCACATCACCACCAACATCCGCAACACTTTTGTTCATTACACCATCAGCATCATCGAAAATCCTCAGCCCTGCACATTTGTTGACCAGCCACTGACACTCCTGTAATGTATCATCCTTTTCAACACCCACCAACACCAGCAAGCCCCTTCCGACAGAGCTCACACACTCCCCGCCAACAGAAACCGATGCACTTGATACTCTTTGTATTACTAATCTCATACGCTAAAATCCAAGAAAACTCTTAACAAGGTATTAACAAGTTATTAACAATTTTCACATGCCATTGTTAATAACTTCTCTACACAAAAGTAACAATTAATCTCTATCTTTGCTAAAGATAGAGCAAATGAGAGCAAAAAGATTGTGATGGAATCTGCAAAATCGAATAATAAAAAGAATACTCGGGATGAAGGTGTGAGCCTCTCAGAAGGAATGTGTGTCACATTGATGGACTCCAATGACAAGGGCATCATCCGAAAAGTCTGTCGGGACCATGTAGAGATAGAATTGGACGGGCTGGTTATCCCGGTGAGAATGCACGAGTTCATCGTAAATAATCCCGAACAGGACAGAATGCTTGAATACTCGGTCGGCTCCAGTGGGGCAGGCAAGTCTAAAGCTATGAAAAGGGAGAGCGACAGAGCAGTTCAGTCACCATTGCCTGACACCATCACCATAGACCTGCACATCGGCAAAATTCCCGGAGGAATGGATGCCCCGAAAGGATTTGAACTTCCTTTCCAGCTTGAATATTTCAAACATGTGCTCCGAAGCAACCTAAAACACAGAGGAATGAGGATAATCGTAATTCACGGTGTGGGAGACGGCATTCTCAAAGATGCACTACGCAAAGAGATTGATGAAACATTCGCCATGCGTTGCCGCTGGACCCCTGCAGAAAATGGCGTTACAGTTATCACCATCAGATAATCACTCGTAAGAGATGACAAAAGAGTACCCGTCGTATAGTCTGATGTAATCCGGCATCTGTATCAAAGAGTACTCCCCTTCAAGCGGCATCTCCTCCATTGTAGGTTCATGAACATTCTCAATACGTCCCTTCAATTCCCCCTGCAGATCATCCCTCAGAAGAGAGACCAGATAATCAGCGAAATTCTTGAAATATTCGTTTCTTGTCTGTTCATACAGAGAGACATACTTAAGAGCCATATCATAACACCTGCTGCCGAAGTTACAGTTAACCAGTACTGTCCCATCATCCCTTACGGCACTTGAGAATCCATATAGATTGTCCGAGCACCTCTGGGCAACTTCAGCACCACCGGAGATTACAAAAGAGAGCTCATTGTTCATTACATTCCCCTCTTGAGGTACTGTTACCTCGAATACCTTGAAATCTCCCTCCACGAAAGATGATATCGTGACACTGTTTCTCAGGAGTGAATAATCATACAACTCATCGTACGAAGCGACCCATATATTGTCAGCCCCCTCCTTGCCATAAAGCCTGGCAACTGTACGAAAAAACTCGATTTCATCCTCATTGGGTCGGTGGGAGAACTTACTTACTAAGAAAGGATGGTCGCTCGATGCCTGACAAGAGAGTTCATTGAGTTTATCTTCATTTGTAGCATTACTATTCCCCCCGAAGACAGAGGCCTTATAGAGAGATGGATTCTCGTCAAAACAGATATCCGTATAACTGTTGTCCGTTACCCTTACCATACAGACCAGAGGGCTCTGCATGGCAGCCTCGACATAATACCTGCTTCCATTAGGCTGTGCGAGAGTCTTCATCCTATACCCGATCTTCGAGAAGGTCTTCTCATAATCAGAGCTAAAACCTTCAGCAATTTCTGAGGGGTCCTCCTGTGACCATTTCTCCGGAGCCACATCGTGCCAATAGACGGCATTCCCCATATCTGTCATCATCTGCAGCTCCTGCCAAGTAATATAAATGTGATATTCGGAACTGTTTTCATCGTGGATAATGCCATCCTTGTTGTACTTATTCCAGAATGAAGGCTGAATGGACTCTCCGAATGTAAAACGTCTGTCGTTTCCACAGCCATCTGTAATACATAGCGGTTCTTCACGGTAACCGGCTGAGGGAGACATTCCAAAATGGAAAAACTCTTTATCATCTATCCATAACCCGTTTATGCAGGCAAAAATTTTGGACCAGCCATTTTCATATGAATCATCTATACTATATGAAAAGGCAAAATGTTTGTCATACTTGAGTGGAGCAATATCAATAGTGATATCATCCGGATTGGAAGTGCCCAAAGGAATACGAAAACTGAAGGTCTCAGAAGCATGTGGTTTGGCTGAGACTTTGAATGGATTGCCTTTATATTCAGGAGAATAAGTGACTTCGTAATCAAGATACATCCGGAAAGTGGATTTGTCAGGAAATATTCCCTTCAGGGCTGACTCTTTGGCTGAAAGAGTGACCTTGAGCCCTTCATGTTCCGGCTCCGCATCAGTTGGGGGGGGCAGAAATAGCGTACGTTTCCAATCTGGACCACTTATCCGCTCGGTTATTCTTTCATTTCTGTGGTTATAGTAAAGAACATCTACTTCAAAGAGTTCCAGAAGATCCTCACTCGCATTTATATTGTAGGTATAGCTTGCAGGCATCGACATCCTCATACACGCAGTGATATGGATAGCTGTAAGCAATAATATAACAGACAGCCTTTTCATATGCATTATTGGTCAGATTTCTTGTCAGGGGATTTATCAAGTTCAAAATAAAATTCCGTGCCGAAGCCATCTTCAGACCTGAAACGGACAGTTCCGCCAAGGTAGTTTTCTCCGATAAGCTTCATGCTATATGTTCCAAGGCCGTGACCGGTTTTCTTGGTAGTATTGCCCTGAATAAAGATTTTGCTCTTGACACTTGGAGTCATGACAAGATCATTATGGACTGAATATATGACCCTTTCACCCTCTGCCCACGCACGCACTATCACATCACCACCGCAGCTGGATTCACATGCATTCTTGAACATATTATGCATCACCCTATTGGCAAGGACCTTATCTGAATCGATATATTCATCAGTCAACTTTGAATCAACGATAACATTCACATTCAACATATCATTGGCCACATGAATGAGACTATCCTTGACAAAATCAATGATTTCACTCGCCTTGAATAGAGTCTTCTCTGGCTTGAGCATACCATGAATAGCATAAATCAGATCTCTCTGCGACTTGATCTCCTCCATCATCTGAATAGAAATACTCTTAAGGATACCACGCATCTCCTCCTGATTGCTCTCATCAGTACACTCCAGCATACCGTTAAGGGCCCCAGAAAGATTAAGCAGGTCGTGGCAGAAAATACGCTCAAGCATCAGCTCACGCTTTAGTGCAGTCTGGTCAATAAGAAGCACGATAGAAAAAACTTTTCCATCCTCAACAAACGGAGTAGAAATAACATGTGCACTCAGATCCTGATTATTTTCCAGCAACAGAGTAACATCTCCTTCCATTCTCCTGTTCTCACTCATACTCTCCTCAACCAAACTTCGCAATGGACATTGCGGGCAATTCTCGTGACATCCGCACCCATCTGCTGCATCCAGAGAATTCGAGCACTTCAAATAGTCCCCGACACACAGCTTGGTATCCTGATTTACAGGATCATACTTAATAAAATGGATTTGCAGTCCCTCATCTACGACCAGAAAGAAAGAACCTACACCTGCGAAGATATGATTGTCCTCAATGAAGTTAAATAGTTTAAGCTTGTCCATAACTCAAAATCTGCCGCAATATATTGACTATTGTTCAAATATCCAAATATATCGCGCACACGCTTACCTTTCCTGAGAGTCCTTTACAATTTCTCAAATAGATAAATGTAATAAACTACTAGTATAGCTATCATAACAGCTCCTTCAATACGGTCAATCTTGAATTTACGACCTGAATACGACCATACCAAAGGGAGGATGGCGCTTACTGCCAGCACCATGGCATCCACTATCGTCACTGAAGTAAAAGAGAGGGGTGTAACGAGTGCCGACACTCCAAGAATCAAGAGGATATTGAATACATTGGAGCCCAAGATATTACCCAAGGCCAACTGTCCTCTTCCCTTGACAGCAGCCACGATACTGGTTGCCAATTCCGGAAGTGATGTACCACCGGCAAGTATTGTGATAGCAATGAACTTGTCACTCACACCCAATTCTCTTGCCAGACGAGTCGCGGAATTGACAAAGAGCTCGCCACCGAAAATAAGACCGGCCAGCCCTGCCAAAGCCATAATGAGAGTAATAAAAAGCGGCCGTTTCCTGACTGGTTCTTCCTCATTGACAGCAGAGTCGCCATTAGCGGATGGTCTGAAAGCAATATAGACATATAAAGCAAACAGCACTACAAACAAAGAGCCGTCCAACCTTGAGAGTTCAGAGGAACTCATTCCAAACAGAAGCAGCAACAACGTAACTATCAGAGTAAGGGGAATATCCCTTTTTCGATTGACATTTGTAACAGAAACAGGATACAGAAGAGCCGTAAGACCAAGAATAAACAGAGTGTTGAATATATTGGATCCTATCACATTCCCCACCGCAATATCAGAATTGCCGGATATCGCTCCGGTCAGGCTCACTACCAGTTCAGGACAAGATGTACCGAACCCCACAATAGTAAGACCTATAACAAACTCACTGACACCGGCCCTGCGCGCTATACCCGAAGCACCGTCAACAAGCCAGTTTGCTCCTAAAACAATAAGAGCCAAGCCTACAATCAATAAAAGTAAATTCATAATATTGCCTCCGCGCCACAAACATTATACCAACATCATCCAGCGCGGAGGTCAATAAAAGGTTATTCCTGATTCCAGATACCATCCACATAGCATGTGCGTGGATGGTCTGCAATTTCATATCCATGCTCCTC
>CALZHC010000025.1 GCA_945787505.1 uncultured Alistipes sp. | reverse complement strand
CCCTGAAAATTTTTCCCAGTTTTTCTGCATTCTCAGTAAGGTGTTCATCCTTGATCACATTCAAGGCAGCCACAGCCACCTTTGCAGCCAAAGGGAAGCCTCCGAATGTAGAGCCATGCTCTCCGGGTTTAATTGTCAGCATTATTTCATCATCGGCAAGAACAGCAGAAATCGGAAGAACACCACCTGATAGAGCCTTGCCGATAGTGATAATATCTGGACGTATTCCTTCATGATCGGATGCAAAGAGTCTTCCTGTACGACCGATACCTGTCTGAACCTCATCTGCTATGAAGAGTACATTATGCTCCTTGCATATATCATAACACTTCTTAAGATACCCGTCATCAGGAACATATACACCTGCCTCTCCCTGAATAGGCTCGAGAAGGAATGCAGCCACTTTGTCCCCCTTCTGCTCGAGAACCCTGCGAAGAGCCTCAGAATCATTATAAGGAATAGTAACAAATCCAGGTGTGAAAGGACCATACTGCGAATAGCTGTCAGGATCTGTGGATATTGAGACAATGGTAATGGTCCTGCCGTGGAAGTTTCCTTCACATGTAACGATTATTGCCTCATCCTGAGGAATTTCTTTATGAATATAACCCCAACGGCGTGCCAACTTAAGAGCTGTCTCGACAGCTTCTGCACCTGAGTTCATAGGAAGAAGTTTGTCATATCCGAAGAACTTGGTAGCCATCTCCTCATAAGGACCAAGGCAGTCATTGTAAAATGCCCTTGAAGTAAGACAGAGACGATGAGCCTGATCGCAGAGTGCTGCCACTATTTTGGGATGACAGTGTCCCTGGTTGACTGCTGAATAAGCAGACAGAAAATCATAATAGCGTTTTCCGTCCACATCCCAGACAAAAACACCCTCTCCCCTCTGCAAAACTACTGGCAGGGGATGATAGTTATGGGCTCCATAACGAGCTTCTTGATCGATGAATTTCTGAGCGTTCGGTGATATTTTCATAATAATAGTGTTTTTAAATTACACAAAATTACGGAAAAAAACTACACGATACCTTCAAAGGCACAAAAAAAGTCTCGAAAAAATCGAGACTTTTAAAGATTCAAAGAGGTGGACCCGACTGGGCTTGAACCAGTGACCCCCTGATTATGAGTCAGGTGCTACTAACCGACTGAGCTACGGGTCCTATACTACCTTCGGTAGGCGTTTGAAATATCCTGCGCAAAGGTAGAAATAATTTTGTTATTATCAAACTTTGATTTCAACTTCAACACCGCTGGGAAGTTCAAGTTTCATCAGAGCATCAACTGTGTTGGGGGTTGAGCTGTAGATGTCGAGAAGACGGCGGTATGAATTGAGTTCAAACTGTTCGCGAGACTTCTTGTTTACGAAAGTCGAGCGGTTGACAGTAAAGATCTTCTTGTCTGTAGGAAGAGGAATAGGTCCGTTAACAACTGCACCTGTTGCCTTTACCGTCTTTACGATCTTGTCTGCTGACTTGTCAACGAGAGCATGATCGAATGATTTCAGTTTAATACGTATTTTCTGATCCATAGCGATTTTTTTTATCTGATTATTCTTCGTCATCATCATACTTCTTCGATCCGCCTGATGCTTCGATGACCTCTTTAGCAAGGTTAGCGGGAAGTTCAGCATAATGTGCAAATTCCATTGAGCTTGTTGCACGTCCTGAAGAGAGAGTTCTCAACACTGTAACATAACCGAACTGTTCTGACAGGGGAACCTGTGCCTTAACGATACGGGCATTACCTTTGGCGTCCATACTTGTGATCTGTCCACGACGCTTATTGAGGTCGGAGATAACATCACCCATATAGTCTTCAGGTGTAACGACTTCAAGAGACATGATAGGCTCGAGAAGAATAGGATTTGCTTTAGGAAGTGCGTGACGGAATGCCATTCTGGCACAAAGTTCAAACGAGAGAGCATCTGAGTCCACAGGGTGGAATGAACCATCGAGGAGAGTAACCTTGAGCGAAGGAACCTCGAATCCTGCGAGAACACCATTTGCCATAGCTGATTTGAAACCTTTTTCAACTGCAGGGATATATTCGCGGGGAACGTTACCTCCCTTAACTTGATCGATGAACTGGAGACCGTTGACTCCTTCGTCTGCAGGTCCGATTTCAACGATAATATCTGCGAATTTACCTCTACCACCGGTCTGTTTCTTGAATACTTCACGGTGCTGTACAGTGCCTTTGATGGTCTCTTTATAGTTAACCTGAGGAGCACCCTGATTGATTTCCACGCCAAACTCTCTCTTGAGACGGTCTACGATGACTTCGAGGTGAAGTTCACCCATACCGCTGATGACTGTCTGGCCTGTATCATGATCACTCTTAACGGTGAATGTAGGGTCCTCTTCAGCAAGTTTTCCGAGAGCGATACCGAGCTTGTCAAGGTCTTTCTGAGTCTTAGGCTCAACTGCAAGACCGATAACAGGGTCGGGGAATGTCATGGATTCGAGAACGATAGGGAAGTTTTCGTCACAGATGGTATCACCTGTACGAAGTTCCTTGAAACCTACTGCTGCACAAATATCACCTGCTTCTACAAAATCAATAGGATTCTGTTTGTTTGAGTGCATCTGATAAAGACGTGCAACACGTTCTTTCTTTCCTGAACGGGTATTGAGGACATAAGTTCCTGCATTGAGTCTTCCGGAGTAAGCTCTGATGAATGCGAGACGACCTACGAAGGGGTCAGTTGCAATCTTGAATACGAGAGCTGCGAAAGGCTCGTCAGCAGAAGGTTTACGAACCACCTGTTCATCATTCTGAGGGTTGGTACCTGTCACTTCATCCACATCGAGAGGAGAAGGGAGGTATCTCATGACTGAGTCGAGAAGGAACTGTACACCTTTGTTCTTGAATGAAGAACCGCAACACATAGGAACTACAGCCATATTGATGGTTGCCTTTCTAAGTGCGCTGATAATCTCATCTTCTGTGATAAGTGAAGGATCGTCGAAGAACTTCTGAAGAAGTCTGTCATCAAATTCTGCAACAGCTTCGAGAAGTTTTCCTCTCCATTCTTCTGCTTCAGCCTGAAGTTCTGCAGGTACATCCTTTACTACATAGTTGACGAGTTCCTTGCTGTCCTGATCATAGTAGTAAGCCTTCATGGCGATCAGGTCCACAATACCTTCGAATTTATCTTCGGCTCCAATAGGAATACAGATAGGGAGTGCATTGGCACCAAGTTTTTCATGAAGCTCCTCAACAACAGCGAAGAAGTCTGCACCTACACGGTCCATCTTGTTCACGTAGGCAATCTTGGGAACTTTATACTTGTCTGCCTGACGCCATACAGTTTCTGACTGAGGCTGTACTCTACCTACTGCGCAGAAAGTTGCTACGGCACCGTCGAGTACGCGGAGCGATCTTTCTACCTCCACTGTAAAGTCGACGTGACCCGGAGTATCGATCAAGTTGATCTGATAGGTCTCGTTGTTATATTTCCAGAATGCTGTTGTAGCGGCTGATGTAATGGTGATACCCCTTTCCTGCTCCTGAACCATCCAGTCCATAGTAGCGGCACCATCGTGAACCTCACCGATCTTGTGGGTCTTTCCGGTGTAGAAGAGGATACGTTCCGATGTGGTAGTCTTACCAGCATCGATATGGGCCATAATGCCGATGTTTCTGGTATATTTTAAATCTCTTGCCATTAGCTAACTTAAACTGCTAAAATCTGAAATGAGCAAAAGCTTTGTTTGCTTCTGCCATCTTATGCATATCTTCTTTTCTCTTGTAAGCAGCACCTTCACAATTGTATGCTGCCTGAATTTCTGCGGCCAACTTTTCCGACATAGAGTGACCGGAACGTTTACGTGCAAAGAGTATCATATTCTTGATAGCAAGAGATACTTTTCTTTCCGGGCGTACTTCTGTCGGTACCTGGAAGTTCGCACCACCAACCCTGCGGCTCTTTACTTCTACCTGAGGGGTGATGTTTTCGAGTGCTTTTTTCCAAACATCGAGAGGAGCCTTGTCAGAATCTTTCATCTTCTCGCCTACCATATCAATGGCATCGTAAAAAATAGAATACGCGATACTCTTCTTCCCCTGCAACATAAGGTTGTTTACGAACTGTGTAACCAACACTTCGTGGAATTTAGGATCAGGAAGTAGAATCCTCTTTTTAGGCTTCGATTTTCTCATTTTTCGAATAATTAGAATTTAATTAATGTTTACTTCTTCTTAGCGGCTGCTTTTTTAGGTCTCTTAGCACCATAGAGTGAACGGCTCTGAGTACGTCCTTCTACGCCTGCTGTATCCAATGCACCTCTAAGGATGTGGTAACGTACACCGGGAAGGTCCTTTACACGACCGCCACGCACCAATACGATTGAGTGCTCCTGCAAGTTGTGTCCTTCTCCGGGGATGTATGCGTTGACCTCTTTCTGATTGGTAAGTCTTACACGGGCTACCTTACGCATAGCTGAGTTAGGCTTCTTAGGAGTGGTTGTGTATACACGAACACAAACACCTCTTCTCTGAGGACAAGCATCCAACGCGCGAGATTTGCTTTGCACTTCAATAACCTCGCGTCCTTTGCGAACTAACTGTTGAATTGTTGGCATAAATAATTGTTAATCTTAACTTTACATTAATCTCGTCAATTTGACGGGCTGCAAAAGTACAAAAAAATCAGATAATTGCAATACTATTTTTCAAAAATAGTTGAATTTCTGCATTTTAAGATAGAAATCAGAATCCGGGGAGTTCGAGAAAAAGAGTAGGAAGCAAAAGAAGGAAACCTATGACAATGAGCATCAGCACGAATTTCCATGCAAATTTTACCCATTCTGCATAAGAGACCTTAGCCATAGCAAGAACCGCCATAAGAACCCCGGAGGTAGGTGTAATCATATTGGTAAAACCATCTCCGAACTGGAAAGCCATGACAGTAGCCTGCCTGGAAAGACCAATCAAATCAGAAAATGGAGCCATAACAGGCATAGTAATGGCAGCCTTGGCAGTAGCCGACGGAATAAAGAGGTTCAGAATAGTCTGAATGCCGTACATAAGAGAAAGCGATGCAGTCTTTCCACTACCATCAATCCCCTTTTCCATTGAGTTAAGAATGGAATCTATTATCATTCCGTCTTGAAGTATTATGATGATTCCGGATGCAAGACCTACCACAAGAGCAGCTGAAAATATATCCTTCGCTCCGTCAAGGAACTCCTTGACAATTCTGTTGGGAGTATATCCCCCGGCAATACCACTGAATATACCCAAAGCAAGAAAGAGCCCGGAAATCTCATCTATATACCATCCGTATCCAAGAACACCGGTTATAAGGAATAGGATGGTAAAACCCAACATATTAAGAATAAAGTATCTTGCCGACTTTCTGATGGAGAAAAAGGCCCCGGCCACATAAAGGATGGCCAGTAGCGGAAGAAGCCATGGGGTGTGATAAGAGCCATTACCGAGTGTTATTATACAGTCATCGTAAAAGAGTACTGCAAACACAACGACAATGCCCGATGTAACCAACATGGCGGCATAAGAGGCCTTGGTCTTCAGAGGTTCAGGTTCAGACAGCCTTTCATCGGCACCTTCCGTGCCGGAAAGACCGGAAGCGTTCCTCTTCACCCTGTTTGCATGCCTTAATACGAACACGATGAGAAATATTGTCAGAACCACCCAGCAGAAGGTCCTATATTCAATACCCGAAAAGATGGGAATTCCGGCCATATTCTGTGCAACACCAATGGTAAACGGATTCAACATGGCTCCGGCAAAACCGACATGGGCTGCCACATAAACTGCACAAACCCCAGTGAGAGTATCGTATCCCAATGAATGTACCAGAGGAATTACCAGAAGAGTAAATGCAATAGCCTCCTCACTCATACCGAAAACTGCACCAAAGAGCGAGAAGAGGAGCATTATGAGAACAAGTACAATATTCCCCACTCCGATCGTTTTGAAGAGTCTGAATCGGCCCAAAGAGGAGGTAAACTTGAGAAAGGAGAAAATCCCGGCATCTACAGCCTTGAGCGAATTGACAATCCAGAAAGCACCTCCTATAATAAGTATAAAGGCTATGACACCCGCCTGCTTGACAAAACCATGATACAGAGCAGTAACTACCTGCCATGTCTGGGGTACAGACTCCACAGGCTCGAAGAGAACACTCTTCGAGCCGTCAGGAGTTACTGTTTCAATGTATTTTCCACCGGGCACTATCCAGGTAGCAATGGCAGCCACCAGAATAACGGCAAATACAATTACGAATGTATTAGGAAATTCAAATCGTTTCTTCTTTGCCACCATCAGTTACTTCATATAACTATAGCGGAAATCGGTAGGAGGAACCAATGTCTCCTTTATAGAGCGAGGAAGCACCCACCTTATAAGATTGAACTCACCACCGGCCTTGTCATTGGTACCGGAGGCTCTAGATCCACCGAACGGCTGCATTCCCACAACTGCTCCGGTAGGCTTGTCATTGATGTAGAAGTTACCGGCCGCATACTTTAGAATATCCGAGAGAGCATCGAGTGCGACTCTGTCCCTTCCCCAGATGGCTCCTGTAAGTCCATAAGGCGATGTAGAGTCGCAAAGACGTGCAGTCTCTTCCACCTTATCATCGTCATATACATAGACTGTGAGTACTGGTCCGAAAATTTCCTCCTTCATGGATTTGAAATAAGGATCAGTGGTGACAATGAGGGTAGGTTCCACGAAGTATCCTTTGCTCTTGTCATAATTGCCTCCAATGAGAATTTCAGCATCCTTGGACTCTCTTGCATACTCGATGTATGAGACAATATTGTCAAATGACTTTTCATCGATTACAGCATTTATGAAGTTTCCGAAATCGCATACATCACCCATCTTGGCCTGAGCAGCTGTCTGTTTCATCTTATTGAGGACATCCGGCCACAATGAAGCAGGCACATACATTCTGGATGCTGCAGAACATTTCTGGCCCTGGAATTCATAAGCTCCACAATATGCTGCATTTCCTACCTCTTCAGCACAAGCCGAAGGATGGACGAATATAAAGTCCTTTCCACCTGTTTCTCCAACAAGTCTTGGATAAGAGCGGTATCTGCCAAGATTTTCACCTACCTCTTTCCACAAAGTATTGAATGTATCACAAGATCCGGTGAAATGGAGTCCCGCAAAATCAGCAGATGCAAACACTTCCTTTCCAATAACAGCTCCGCTTCCGGGAATGAAGTTCACCACACCATCGGGAAGACCTGCCTCCTTATAAATCTCCATCAGATAGTAGTTGGAGAGGATAGCAGTCGTAGAGGGTTTCCAAACAACCGTATTACCCATAAGTACAGGAGAGAGAGCCAGATTGGAAGCAATCGAAGTGAAATTGAAAGGGCTCAGGGCAAAGACAAATCCCTCTAAGGGTCTGTACTCGACACTGTTAATCTGGTTTGAAGCACTCTTTGGCTGGATATTGTAGATTTTGGATGCAAAAGCTGCGTTGTATCTGAGGAAGTCAGAGAGCTCACACACTGCATCTATTTCGGCCTGATAGCAGTTTTTGCCCTGACCGAGCATAGCCGAGGCATTCATCAAAGCTCTGTACTTACCGGAAACGAGCTCGGCAATCTTCAGCATAATGGATGCCCTTACAGTCCAGTCCAAACTTTCCCACTGTGAATGAGCCTTCATCGCGGCATCTATCGCCATCTTAACCTCCTTTGGGCCGGCTTTATGGTAGGTAGCCAGGATATGTCCGTGGTCAGTAGGCATGACAACAGTTCCAGTATCCCCGGTGCGGACCTCCTTGCCGCCGATAATCAAAGGAATATCCAGAACAATGCTTTTCTGTCTTTCAAGTTCATTTTCGAGCGCTACTCTCTCAGGAGATCCGGCGAGATAGCTCTTTACCGGCTCGTTAGCCGGAACAGGGAAGTTAAAAACGGCATTTCTCATATAGTCGAATATTTTAATTGTTATTTGTTCTGTTCTTTAGAAAGAAAAAGTATAGAAGATACCAAGGACATGAAGACCCGGTTTTACATAATACTGTACATATCTGTAAAACAGATCGATGGTATGTTCCTTAGCAAACTTCCAGCTGACACCTCCTGTGTATCTTGTCATCCAAGTCTCTCCTGCCATAAACGAGCCGTAATTGGTAAGATAGAGGAAATGTTCGGCATCAATATGGGGAGTAAACGGAGTTCCAGTCTTGAAATCAAGTCTGAGCCTGCTTCTTAGCGAATTGAGCTGTCTGTTTAGGGCTTCTGAAGGTCTGTCGGTATAGTTCAACTGTTCGAAGAGCTCCCTCAATGAGAGTTTTACCACATTGCCGAAGGTATAGGAGGCAGTTCCGCCTGCAAACCACCTGTGGCAGTTCTCGAACCCCTTGTCATACTTGTCGCTCATGATCATATTATAGCGATATCCTGCCGTTACACTCGCATACTGATTGAAAGTATAGAGCAGCTCTGGGCAGATCATCCACTGGTTCAGCTTAGTGGAGTTGTCCATCGTACGGATTTCACCGTACAGCATTGCAGTGAAACCTTTGGTTATCTTTTTCTTAATATAAAACTGTCCCCAAATTCTGAAATCTTCAGGTTCAGCCTGATTCTGGGCCTTTAAGGAAGGAATTGCAATAATACCCAAAAGGGTCAAGGCCAATAATACTCTAAAAATTCTATTCTTCATTTCACGCAACACTAAAATCACATTCTTTCAAGGATAATACCGGATCTGTATGCCTGAAGAAGCTGTTTGAGATCCTTTATTCTCTCCTTTAATATCTGTCCGTTATCAGTATCTCCCACCTTTGTCCTCTTGTCGACAGACTCGATGAGCTTGGTGAATGATTTGATATCCACGCAATCCTTCACAGCCTTCTCAACAGACTTGAACGGTTCGTGACGGGCAAGGAGCAATCCGTACGAGTTATATATAAGTGTATATCCTGCGATACCTGTCTCCTTCTGATATGCCTTGGAGAAACCGCCATCAATGACAAGAAGCTTTCCTCCGGCCTTTATGGGAGATTCACCCTTGACAGTCTTTACAGGAGTATGGCCGTTTATGATATGGCAATGATCACCTTCAAGGCCGAACTCCTTGAGAATCATATTACAGATATCAACTCTCTCCTTATACTGGGCATAATAGCCGCCCCTTTCCTTATGAGTTTCCTTTTCAGCTACAAAATATCTTTCGAATGTGGTCATCTTGTCCTTTCCGAAAGGAGGAGCGTAAGGTCCGCACCAAAGGAACCACATGAAATCTCTGGCATAATCCTTAAGCTTGAGATCCTCATCTTCGAAGAATGCAATGCGCACAAGTTCGTCAACCTTGTCGAAGAGTGCTTTACCCTTATACTTCTTTCCGAGGACATTCATCTCCATGAACGAGCCGTCCTCATTGATAGGCATAGAGGCATGGAAGAGAAGGTTATTGTTACGTACCAGATAGAGGGAGCCCTTCGAGTACATGCATTTGATGTGTCTCTGAAGCTTGTCATTATGGGTGAAATTATACATCAGCTTGGTTACCACTTCCCTCTCTTCGTTGGTGAGTTTGTAGGGATGTTCCTTATCCACAGTGGGCAGGAAGGTATCCTTCATATTGTAATCGGTTCCGTAGAGATTTACAGTTCCCTTTTCGAAATCTATCTTTTCGAGCAGGTTTCTGTCCGCCATTCCGAACTCTTTACGACGCTTGATAACTTCGCCTTCAAGCTTGAACTGGATTATGGCAATGGCTTTGTGCATCTTTGCAATCAGCTGCAGGTCACGGTCGTTGAATGTCTCGCCCGGATCGGCTTTGGGCTTGAAGCATTCACAAGGATCATCCCCGTAAGTATCCATAGCGAATGTAGCCAAAGGAAGTAGATTTATACCGTAACCATCTTCCAGAGTCTCGAGATTGGCATACCTAAGGCTTATTCTCAGCACGTTAGCCATACATGCAGCACTACCTGCCGCTGCACCCATCCATATCAGGTCATGGTTACCCCACTGGAAATCCACAGTGTGGTACTCAGAGAGCAGGTCCATAATCTTATGAGCTCCGGGGCCTCGGTCATAGACATCCCCGATAATATGCAGCGAGTCAATGGTCAGACGCTGAATCACATTTGCAATCGCACAGATAAAACTGTCTGCCGAACCTGTGGAGATAATGGTATTGAGGATAGCGTAGATGTACTCGTTCTTGTTCTTGTCATTGAGAGACTCGTGGATGAGCTCTTCGATTACGTATGAGAACTCGTCAGGCAGTGCCTTACGGACTTTCGAACGGGAATATTTTGAAGCCACCACTTCGAGAACCTTCACGAGGTTAACGAGAGTAACCCTATACCAGTCATCAAGTTTCTTCTTCTCTTTTTGATGGATAAATTTAAGTTTCTTTTCAGGATAGTAAATCAGAGAACAGAGTTCCTTTTTTTCAGAATCCACGAGCTGTGTTCCGAAAAGTTCGTCGACCTTTCTCTTTATGACACCCGAAGCATTTCTAAGAACGTGCTGAAAAGCATCATACTCACCATGAATATCTGTCAGAAAGTGTTCAGTACCCTTGGGCAGATTAAGTATCGCCTCGAGATTGATAATCTCGGAACTTGCGCTACTTATTGTCGGAAAGCTCTTTGAAAGCAGTTCCAGATATTTTATATCTCTTGCCATATCGTAAGTTTTGTTAACAGTTTTTGGTTTGCACAAAAGTAATGATTTATTCCCTTTTACCCAAAAACAATAGCATCAACAGGATTCTCTTTTGCAGCTTGGATTGCTGGAATAAGTCCTGAAACCACCCCACACAGAATCGAAAGAAGCACCGAACCCACAGAACGCCATAAATCAAGAGACAAAACAAAATCTTTCGAGAATGTATTGACTGCCAATGTCAAGATAAAAAACATAATTATACCTCCGAGTGCCCCTATAAGAGAAAGCATTGCAGACTGGCAGATGACCCTGACAGCAATATCGAGCCCGGTAGCTCCCATAGCCCTGAGCATACCATTTTCAAAACGGCACTCATTGACAGTGACAAACATAATATTTGCCGTACCGAATATACCTATCAACAATGAAAAAGAGGAGATTATCATAGAGATCATACTCACTTGCGAAAGAAGATCCTCCAGAGTCTTCAGGAGGTAATCCATCTTGTTGATAGAGAAATCATTATCCCTATCCGCAGGGAGAGCCCTTGAGGCCCTCAACACCCTGATTGAACTCTCAATAGCCTCATCAGCGCTTACATGCTTACCCGGAAGGAGTGCAATCATACCGTCAGAAAAGGGGACAACAAGATTCTGCGGCTCTGCATCCCAAGGAACAACGATTCCATTTTCACACCTTATAGGGTTGAGAATAGCTTCTGATTTGCTCGATAGCACACCTGATATCATATAGCGGTCTGTCCCTATGTAAATTCTCTTTCCTACAGGATTTTCATCCGAATCAAAAAGCCTCTGAGCAAGGAGTGAGCCGATCATCACCTCCCTTCCTCTGGCAGGCACACCTGAGGTAACGATTGTACCCGAGACCTTCTCAATTCCTTCGGTGGAGCGGACAATCCTGACATTATCCAACCTCTTGTCCCTGAATGAGACCTGAGCAATACCGAATGAGACCAAGACAGGTTCCGACTGTATTGAATTACGCCTTAGCGAATTGAAATCACGAAAGGATATCTCCGGTCTTGAATCATACCTCCACAGTGGCTGCTCATCTACATCGTCCTCCGGTGCAAAAGGATATTTTGTTATAAAGAACATATCTGCCGAGAGCCCGTCCATTCCGGAGATGATGTTCTGTCGGAGCGATGCAGCAACTCCCCCTGCTGCAAGCAATGAAAAAATTCCTACAGTAATTCCGCTCAAGGAGAGAAGCGTCCTGAGCCGATCCTTTTTAAGAGAAAAGAGTGCGAAAGAGAGACTCTCCACCACCATTCTCCACACCACCATCCGCTCTTTCACTGTTTCGTTCATATTTTAATTATTAATACCTACCTTCTTTTGAAGGTCTCGCAGCATATCAAAGGCATCCATCGGGGTCATTCTGTTCATATCCGCCTTTTTCAGGATATCTCTCACACTCTCCAGCACCGGGTCATCAAGTTGAAAAATCGATAGTTGGACTGCATCTTCATGGGATGTGGTCTGCTTTCTTTTCTCCCTGAGAGACAATGCCTTGGATGAAAATGACGAATTTCCTGAAGAGGTTCCCCCCTCAAGCCTCTTGAGCATCTTCTCAGCCGTATCAACTACCTGACGCGGAATACCGGCAAGCCGTGCGACATGAATACCGAAGCTGTGCGCCACGCCTCCTTCACAAAGTTTCCTCAAAAATAACACTTTTCCATCAGACTCCTTCACCGCGATATGAAAGTTTTTTACCCTTTTGAACTTCTCTTCGAGTTCGTTCAACTCATGATAATGGGTGGCAAAGAGGGTTTTGGCGCCCGCGCCATTCTGATGGATATACTCCACTATTGCCCACGCTATGGACATTCCGTCATAGGTACTTGTTCCTCTGCCTATCTCATCCAATAAAATGAGAGATCGTGAGGTCATATTGTTCAATATGGAGGCAGTTTCAAGCATCTCGACCATGAATGTCGACTCCCCTCTGGAGATATTATCTGAGGCACCCACGCGTGTAAAGATCTTGTCAAAACAGCAGATGTGGGCCGATTCGGCAGGAACCCATGAACCCATCTGCGCCATCAGGACAATCAGTGCGCTTTGTCTGAGCAATGCAGATTTTCCGGACATGTTCGGCCCTGTAAGAATTATTATCTGCTGCTTGCGATTATCCATGTAGAGATCATTTGCTACATATTGCTCTCCCTCAGGCATCAGCCTCTCGATTACAGGATGACGACCCTGTTTGATATTCAGAATATCCCCCTCATCCATCACAGGCTTACAGTAGCCATACTCCACAGCAGCCTTGGAGAGAGAGAGTATAGCATCCAACCGCGCTATGACAGAAGCATTCTTTTGTATCTGAGGAATTGCCTTTTGTACTGCTGTTATTAGCGATGAAAAGATTCTTGCCTCTATCGAGTAGACCTTTTCCTGCGCTCCCATGATCTTCTCTTCATACTCCTTCAGTTCGGGTGTAATATACCTCTCGGCATTGACGAGGGTCTGTTTACGAATCCATTCCGGAGGAGTCTTCTCCTTGTGGGTATTCCGCACCTCAAGATAGTAGCCGAACACATTGTTATAGCTGATTTTAAGGGAAGAGATTCCTGTCTTTTCTATTTCACGCTGCTGAATCTGCAAAAGAATGTCTTTCCCATTGGCAATAATATCACGCAATGAATCGAGTTCACTGTCAACTCCTTTGGCAATCACCTCCCCTTTCCCAATCTGAGATGGGTCAGGCACCAGCTTGCCGGCAAGAGCCACCCTTAGTTCCATACACTCATCAAGAGCAGAGGCCTCCTTGTAAAATGGAGAGCCTTTACCATACTTGAGGATCGACTGCTTTATGGGGATAACCTGTTCCACAGCATTGTACAGCTGAAGTATCTCCCTTGGTGACACCCTGCCAGAGGCCGCTCTTGAAAGTATTCTCTCCATATCTCCAATAGTGCTGATGCGTTCCGAAAGATCTTCAGCAAGAGCACTCTCCTGTATGAAAAAACCGACTGAGTCGTGTCGCGAGGTGATTTCAGATAGGGACTTGGATGGCATTATCATCCATGACCTCAACAAGCGGGAGCCCATCGCACAGGAGCATTTATCAATTATATTCAGAAGCGACACACCTTCATTGTCACATGAATCTATAAGTTCAAGGTTCTTGATGGTAAACCTGTCAAGCCACACCGATGTGCCGTCATCAATTCTGGAGATAGAACAGATCTGCGCCAGAGTCCTCTGACTGAAATATTCAGTATCCTCCAGCCTGTTAGCTTCCAGATAGAACAAAAGTGCACCAGCGGCTGTAATTCCCATCCTCAGATTCTCTACACCAAACCCCTTAAGAGTGTCTGTATGAAGCTGTCTTGTAAGTTTGAGATAGGAAGAATCGAAGACAAAAGCCCACTCATCCATAGTCGAAACATAGACATTGGAAGTCCAGTGCAGATAGCGCTCTTTCACCCCCTTCTCAAAACCCTTCTGTACCAGAATCTCCTTTGGTCTAAATGAAGAAATAACAAGGTCAGCGTAGTTCAAATCTCCCTCTGAAATCTTGAAAGTTCCAGTAGAGACATCAAGTATTGCGATTCCTGCAGAATCCTTATAAAAATGGAGTGCAGCTATGTAATTGTTCTCCTTCTGGTCAAGAATCTGGTCACTGTAGGCTACCCCCGGAGTAACAATCTCTGTCACACCGCGCCTGACAAGTTTTTTGGTCAGTTTAGGATCCTCGAGCTGGTCGCACACAGCCACTTTATAACCGGAACGCACAAGTTTGGGAAGATACAGGTCGATGGAGTGGTGCGGGAAACCTGCAAGCTCTATGTACGAATCTCCATTGCTCTTCTTTGTCAAGACAATACCAAGGATACGGCTTGCAATGACAGCATCCCCTCCATAAGTCTCATAGAAGTCCCCGACTCTCATAATCAGGAGGGCTTCAGGGTTGAGAGCTTTAAATTTATAATATTGCTGAATCAGTGGTGAATCTTCTTTCTTTGCCATAAATGCAAAAATAAACAAAATTATCATCTTGCTTAAATTTGCGTAAGTAATTTGTATCTTTGCAGGAATGAAGAGAGTCTTGATTATTAGTTATTACTGGCCTCCGGCAGGCGGATCGGGAGTCCAAAGGTGGCTTAAATTCACCAAGTATCTACCCCAATTCGGGTGGACACCTGTAGTCTACACCCCGTCCAACCCGGACATCACTCTGGAGGATAGGACACTGTCAGACCAGATTCATCCTATGACAGAGATTGTCTCCACCAAGATTATCGAGCCCTATTCCATATTCAGACACTTTATTGGAGGAAATGGGTCCAAAGCAGCAACTTCTGAAAAAAATGGAGTCAATCTGATCAACGCAAATGGGAAGAAGAGTCTCAAAATGAGAATCAGTCTATGGATCAGGGCAAATATTTTCATCCCTGACCCCAAGTTCCTGTGGATCTCCCCATCCGTAAGATTCCTTTGCAAATATCTCGAAGAGCATCCTGTGGACCTGATAGTTAGTACCGGCCCTCCCCACTCAATGCATCTGATTGCAGAAAAGGTCAGCAGGAGGTGCAATATCAAATGGGTAGCCGATTTCAGAGATCCATGGACCGGTATCTTCTACTTCAAGCACCTTCCGCTCACAAAGTCAAGCCTGAGAAGATACATGAAAATGGAAGAGGGGGTATTGCGAAATGCAGATGCTGTAGTGACAGTTACAGACAGGATTGCCACAGATCTGACAGAGACTATAAAGAGGGCTGGAGCCACTACGCCGGTCTACAAAATAGAGAACGGTTACGATGAAAGCGACTTCTGCACAGTCGAAGAGGCATCCCCATATTTTACCCTTGTACACACAGGTCTGCTGGCCGAAGAAGGCGACCCAGACAGACTGTGGAAAATACTCGGAGAGCTCTGCCGGGAGATTCCCTCATTCGCAGAGGATTTCAGACTGGAGCTGGTCGGAAAGACAGACGGGAGTGTAATCGATGGCATTTTCAACCATTTGAAGAGAGATTCGGTGACAATTCACGGCTATTTGCCTCACAACCTTGCAAACAAAATACAGAAAAAAGCCACAGCGCTCATCCTTCCACTGAGGAAGGAGCCCGAGGCTGCCGGAATTCTGACAGGGAAATATTTCGAATATCTGGCGGCAGGCAGACCGATTATTGCATTTGGACCCAAGAATGGCTCACTTGCGGATTCGCTCGCGGCCACCGGTGCAGGCAAATTATTCGAATGGGATGAAGAGGAATATCTAAAGCAATCCCTACTTTCTCTCTACCGAAGCTGGAAGGAGCACACCCCTTGCGAATTCTTCCACCCCGTAAAGAGCGAGATATCTAAATTCAGCAGAAGGGAGCTGACCGGAGAACTTGCCGCTTTATTCGAAGATTTATGCAGATAATGGTGGATAATTGATTTTTTTACATTATCTTGCCAACTCTTATACACTGTTGGAATGAAAAAAGACAAAATAGCCGGTTTTTTAAAGAAAGGATGGCCCTATCTCGTTATTATTGCGGGATTTATATTGATTTCATACGCTTTTGCACCATACGTGCTCTCAGGTAAGATCGTCAATCAATCCGACATCTCATCCTGGGAAGGAATGGCACATGAAATAATCACACATAACGAGCAGCATCCGGAAGATCCGGCACTTTGGACCAATTCAATGTTTTCAGGAATGCCTGCTACGCAGATCTCCGTAAAATACCGCGGTGATCTAACCGAATATCTTTACGAACTGCTCTTCTGGGGGAAAAGACCTCCAAGCTACTTCATTATCAGCATGGTAGGAGCTTTCCTGCTCTTTCTCGCCTTCGGAGTGAATCCATGGATTGGCGCTATAGGCGCAATAGCAGTCTCACTCTGCTCGTACAACATGCAGATCATACAGGTGGGGCACAACACCAAGATGGTTGCTATCGCCTTTATGCCATGGGTTCTTGCAGCCCTTGCAGCGGCTTACAGGAAAGGTTCATATCTGAGTGCACTGCTATTCGGACTTGCACTGAGTTTCCAGATCAAAGCCAATCACCCTCAGATTACATATTATCTGGCCTTTGCAGTGGTAGGATATGCAATAGCAGAGCTTTGCGGAGCCATCAGAAGACATGAACTTAAACAGTGGAGCCTGATTTCAGCAGTTCTTCTGCTCTCAGGAGTACTGGGTATAGCTACTAATGCCAATAAACTCATACCCACATACGAATATGCAGCATACACGATGAGAGGAGGTTCAGAACTCTCAACCAAAAGTGCAGGAAACACCGGTAACGGGCTGGATATAGAGTACGCCACGGCATGGTCTTACGGTCCCTCGGAAACCTTCAATCTCCTGATTCCCAATTTCAACGGCGGCTCTTCAAGCGGGGAGCTTTCAAAGGATTCCAACACCGGAAAACTCATCAGGTCCAACTACGCGAACGCCAATGCGATACTGCGTAACATGCCTCTTTACTGGGGTCCTCAGCCCTTCACTGCAGGTCCGATGTATATGGGTGCCATATCGATCTTCCTATTTATATTGGGACTGATAGTAATAAAGGGGAGGTACAAATGGTGGGTAGTGGGAGTGTCACTGCTTGCCCTACTGCTCTCTTATGGATATCATCTGCTTTGGTTTTCAGAACTTTTCTTCAAATATGTCCCCTTGTACAACAAGTTCAGGACAGTCTCCATGATTTTAGTACTTCTGCAGATTACCATTCCCCTGCTTGGTTTCGTTGCGCTTGACAGAATAATGAAGACTGAAACACTTGAGCAAAAGAAAAAGTTCACCACAAGTTTACTTATCAGCTATGGTATTACAGGTGGTATCTGTCTCTTGTTTACCATCCTCCCTACCCTGGCCGGAGACTTTGCCTCATCATCTGACGCGATGTTCGGCAATAACAGAGAGATTATTCAGGCCCTCAGACTTGACCGTATGGCTCTTCTGAGGAAAGATGCATTCACCTCATTTATTTTCATATCTATAGCCTTAGCTGCCATATATGCGGTGGTCAAAGGTGTGATAAACCGGAAATGGGGAATAGTAGTAGTGGCTGCAGCCGTAATAATCAATTTCTGGAGTGTAGACAAACGCTACCTGAACGAATCTCATTTTTTCAGCAAGAAAGATTACAACAGCCAGTTCGCACTTACCACTTCGGACAAATACATCCTTAATGACAAAAAGCCGGACGAGAGGGTTCTTGACCTTACTGTAAATGTATTCAATAACTCTATAACCAGCTACCACCACCACACCATAGGCGGATACAGTCCTGCCAAACTACAGAGATATCAAGATATTATAGACTATTACCTCAACAATGAGATAGAGACGCTGGTAGATGAGCTAAACAGCACGGGAGTTCCTCAGTTCCATCCGGTCATGTCGATGCTCAATACCAAATACATCATATTCAACAAAAACTACGCACCTCTGACCTACGAATGGGCCTTAGGCAATGGCTGGATGGCCCAGGAGGTGATATATGCCTCATCAGCAGACAGCGAAATAGAGCTGCTCGGCAAGGCAGACACCCGTACCCAAGCGGTTGTGTATAACCCCGATAAGGCAGACGGTACAATAGCCCAACTTCACGGAAAGGGAAGCGTAGAGTTGCTTGAATATTCTCCAAACTACCTTAAATACAGATGCAACACTGAACAGGAAGGAATCGCTGTTTTCAGTCAGGTCTACTATCCGGCGGGCTGGAAAGCCTATATAGACGGAACCGAAAGCGAGATTCTCCGCACCAACTACATTCTTAGGGGAGTGCATCTTACACCAGGAGAGCACATTGTAGAGATGAGATATGCACCGGCATCATTCAAAGTCGGAAAGCATATCTCTCTGGCAAGCTCGGCAATACTCATTCTCATGATAATATCATCAATACTATATCTACTTAAATTCAAAAAAAATGACAATCACTAAAAAAATCGCAAATGTTCTTGCAGTCTCTGCAGTAGCAGCCACAACACTCTCCTGCTGCAATAAAGAAGAGTCTCCCATGAAGGCCAAGGTAGCTGAATATGCACCTTTCGAACTTTCGTCAGAACTCGCTGCAAACCTCTCCCCCAAGGAAAAAGAGGTGGTAAATATCTTTTTCGAAATCGCTGATATAGCTGAAAGCCTCTTCTGGAAACAGACATTCGGTGACAAGAGCGCACTGGATGCTGTCAAGGATCCGTACGCCAAAGAGTTTGCACTGATTCAGTACGGTGCGTGGGACAGACTTGACAACAACCGTCCCTTCCTCGAAGGCTATGGCGAAAAATCACCTATGTGTCACTACTATCCTCAGGATATGACACGCGAAGAGTTCGATGCATTCAACGATGCAAACAAGAACTCATGGTACACTGTTATCCGTCGCGACGAAAACGGTTCGCTCAAGAGCGTTTGGTATCACGAAGAGTATGCAGAAGAGGTCGGCAGAATGTGTGAACTCATGCAGAAAGCCGCAGACATCACTGAAGACTCAGGTCTGAAGAATTACCTCCTCAAGAGAATCGAAGCTTTCAAAAGCGACGACTATCTGGAAAGTGACCTCGCATGGATGGATATGAAAGAGAGCCGCATAGACTTCGTTGTAGGTCCTATTGAATGTTACGATGACAAGTTCCAGGAAACCAAAACATCCTACGAATCATTTATTCTCCTGAAGGACGAAGCCCGCAGCAAGGATCTTGCAAAATTCGTCGGAATGCTTCCCGAGCTCCAGAAACAGATTCCAGTAGCGCCCAAATACAAAACTTTCGTTCCCGGAACTTCATCAGACCTGAATGTCTACGATGCCGTTTACTATGCAGGTGACTGCAACTCAGGCAGCAAGACTATTGCTATCAACCTCCCCAACGATGAACGCGTACATGCCCTCAAGGGAACCCGCCGTCTCCAGCTGAGAAACTCAATGAAAGCTAAATTCGACAAGATTCTCCTTCCTATCGGAGACATCACTCTCGCTCCCGAATACAGAGATTACCTCGATTTCGACGCTTTCTTCTGGAATGTGACATTCCACGAAGTTGCTCACGGCCTTGGTATCAAACAGACTATCAACGGCAAAGGAACTGTAGATGAAGCAATGGGAACAGAAAAGACCTCTTGGGAAGAAGCCAAAGCCGACATCTTGGGTCTCTTTATGGTTACCAAACTGATTGAAATGGGTGAAATCACCAACATCACTGCAGAACAGGCTATCACCACCTATATGGCAGGAATCTTCAGGTCTGTACGTTTCGGAGCAGCATCATCACATGGCAAGGCAAATATGATGTGCTTCAACTTCATGGAACAGAGCGGTGCATTCACACGTAATGAAGAAGGTCTTTATGTAGTTGATTTCCAGAAGGCCAAAAAGGCTATTGATGACTGGACAAATATGATCATCACCTTCCAGGGTGATGGTAACTTCGAAGGAGCCAAGGCATTCCGCGACAAGAATGGTGGAATAACACCTTCACTCCAGAAGGATCTCGACCGCATCAACGCAGCCGGTATACCTAAGGATATCCGTTTCATTCAGGGTCCTGACGTTCTTTTTAAATAATGTAGTATCAAGAGTGACCGTGACTGCAACGTTTCACGGTCACTCTCCTTTTATATAACAGATTGCAACAATGGGAAAATACTCTCCTGTACGTGCCAAAAAACAGCTTGGACAACACTTCCTAAACGATGAAGGTATCGCAATGGCTATTGTCAATGCAATGACCACATATACTCATCAACATAGAGGGATCGGTCTTATGGAGGTCGGCGCCGGTACCGGTGTGCTGACCAAATACCTTATCAAAGAGGAGGATATAGATTTCAAAATTGCCGAGATAGACAGCGAATCCATCGATTATCTGCTGGAAAACTATCCGGGAATATCACCTAAACTGTTTCAGGAGGACTTCCTGAAGATGAAACTGGAGAAGATTTTTCCTGCAGAGTTCTGCATCATAGGAAATTTCCCTTACAACATCTCGTCCCAAATCTTCTTCAAGATTCTTGATTACAAAGATTCTGTTCCCTGCTGTGTGGGTATGGTACAGAAAGAGGTAGCAGAGAGGATCGCCTCCCCTTGCGGCAACAAATCATACGGAATACTTTCGGTTCTGCTTCAGGCATGGTACGATATCGAGTATCTCTTTACTGTAGAACCTCATGTATTCACACCACCTCCAAAGGTAAGATCCGCTGTCATACGTCTTCAGCGCAACTCCAGAAATGACCTCGGATGTGACAGTACCCTTTTCAAAAAAGTGGTTAAGGCTACATTCAACCAAAGGCGAAAGACCATAAGGAACTCACTCAAACCGCTTCTTGCCGAATTTGAGATAACCGCTACACCATTGCTGGATTGCAGACCGGAACAGCTGAGTGTAGAGGATTTCATAGAACTTACAAATCATCTTATAAAAAAGCCGACATTATGAAATTTACAAGGATAGTATCAATAATTACAACATTACTCATAGCATTGTCTTGCTGTAAGATAGAGAAGACATCGTCTTCAGTTCCTTATACGATAAAAGATGGAATGATCCGTTTCGAGGTACCACAACGCGCTCAAGGTCAGAAATCTCTCATTGGATTCAGGACTGCCCCGATGGAGAAGGTGCGTGTAGGATTTGTCGGACTAGGCATGAGGGGACCTGGAGCCGTAGAGAGATTCACATATATCGAAGGAGTGGAAATCAATGCACTTTGTGACCTATACCCTGACAGGGTTGCATCCGCACAACAGATTCTCACCTCCAAAGGTCTTCCCGAGGCTGCATCATATTCAGGAGAAGAGGGATGGAAGG
>CALZHC010000024.1 GCA_945787505.1 uncultured Alistipes sp. | reverse complement strand
CATTAAATACTTTAGAACACATATATAAAACCATTGATAATGGCGATATTATAGCCGTAGGAACAACATCTGTGCGAACTTTGGAATCCCTCTATTATATGGGATTAAGATGTTATAATGCCGTAAAGTCAGGTTCCCAATGGTGTGAGGATGTCACCTCTCAGTGGGAGCCATATAATACCGATGAACAGCTCTCTCCAAAGCAGAGCATTGAGTCTCTTCTTGATTATATGGCATCAAAATCGCTCTCTTCCCTTACCGGAAGGACGAGGATAATAATTGTACCGTCATATAAATTCAAGTTTGTAACCAGGCTGGTAACCAATTTTCATCAGCCTCAAAGCACGCTCCTGCTATTGATAGCCGCCTTTATTGGGGAAGATTGGAAGCGAGTATATGAATATGCTATGAAAAACGGTTTCAGGTTTTTAAGTTATGGTGATTCTTCTTTGCTGATACCGTAGTCTGATATGAAAAAGTTCTTGAAAATAGTCGTTTTTTTGCTTGTTATTGCTCTGTCGGCGCTTGCATTCAAGTGGGAATATTACCATAACCGCTCACTTTCTGTAGAGAAGTTCAATGCACGAAGGGCTATGAATGATATATCTATCATTGCTGATAAGCCTCACTCGGTTTTCGATGATTCTGAGCGTGATGCAGTCCGGTCTTTCCTTGTAGGCAGGCTTGTGCAACTTGGAGGGGAACCTGTCATCTATAGCTACGACTCGGTTGAATGTAAATTTGGCAAATTATTGAATATAAGCAATATATATTGTGAGTTCAGACCTGAGGCAGAGACTGAACCATCTTCATGGGTTCTTCTCACTGCACACTATGATTCGCGATATAGATATGTGAGAGATAATGCGTTGCAGATTTCAAAAGGGGCCGCAGATGATGGTTATGGTCTGGCTGTTATTCTCGAACTTCTTCGCGGGGCTCTCTCTTATCGAGGTGAGTGGAATCAAGGTATCAAAGTGATATTTACTGATGGAGAGGAGGTTGCCATGGCCGGTTCATCTACCCTGATGAAGAGAAACCCATCTCTGGTTGATGATGTTGGCCTGCTTGTCAACATCGAGGCACGGGGTGCTAAAGGTCCTGCCATGATTTTTGAGAGTACGAAAGGTAATTCGAAGGTTATGGATTTCTATTTTGACAATTCGCCTCTTCCGCTTTCATACTCACTCTCCTCGTTCGTATATGACCGTTTACCCTCCTATACTGATTTCCAGCAATTCAGCCAAAAATGTAATGGTTTGAATATAGCGGTGATAGATAATCTCGACATTTACCACTCATCGAAGGATAACTACAATAATGTGAGCGAAGAGTCACTCATTAACTATGGATTACAGCTTGAGCCACTGCTTAGATCTTTCCTTGTCGGAAAAGAGTATTCTGATCCTCATTATTTTGATTCTAAGGAGGATAAGGTGTTCTTTACTATACCGCTTTTGGGAGCATTCTCGTGTGGCAAGGGGTTGTGGTCTCTTCTGAACTCGTTGCTTGTTCTGCTCTTCTCTTTTGTCTTCGTGATATACTTGAGTCTTGGTAAGATTACTGTAAAGGGTATGATGGGCAAATCATGTCTGATTCTGATAATAGCATTGGCATCTGCTGCCTTGGCTGCTGTAATAGGCTTATATTCAGTTATTCCCTCCTTTTTGGTGTTTATTATCGTATACCTTGTCAAGAGGAAAAACAATACTAATTATCCCTTTGAGATGCTCTTTGGGATCTCTTTGTTGTTGTTTATCTTTGCCCTTGTACTCTTTATTGCAACAGGTGAGACATTTATGTTTGCCATTCCTTTATTTGCCATTCTCATGGCATTAATGCTGCATTTGGTCGTATTCCTGAATAATTTGGCTGCTCTTTCAGCTTCTCTTATTGTATTGTCGGGATACTCGTTCTTGTATATTCTCGCTTTATCATTGGGTACTATGGCGGGTATACCCATTGCTTTTTTGGCAGTAATGTATCTTACTGCAATCGTATCTTTGTTTGAAATATTTATGATCCAAAAACGTTGAATGAAATGGAAATGAATTGTTTTGATAATATAAGACCATATACTGAATCAGAAACAGTTGAAGCCCTAAAGAGGGTTGCGGATTCACCTTTTATTGATTTGATACCCAAGTATATAGATAAAATCGATGCTACCTCTTTGAGGTATGCTCTCAGAAATGTCAAGGGAATTGATGATTTCCAGATTAATATCATGGCTAATGTAGTCAGGGCTGTTATAGCTAAGACTTCATCCGGGTTAAGTGTCAGTGGTACTGAGTATTTCAAGACAGGCGGCAAGCATATTTTTCTTTCGAATCATAGAGATATAATGCTGGATCCTGCCATTTTGCAGCTTATTCTCTTCGAAAACGGGGTCTCCACCACTGAAATAGCTGTTGGCGACAACCTTATTGCCAATTCACTAATCGAGGATGTGTTCAGATCCAACAGGATGATTAAAGTATCCAGGTCAGGATCTCCAAGGGAGAAGTATGTCGCATCAATGACCCTTTCAAACTATTTGAGATCAAGTGTCGCATCAGGAAGATGTTCTGTATGGATTGCACAGAGAAATGGCAGATCTAAAGATGGTAAGGATCACACTGAGCAGGGAGTTCTTAAAATGTTGGATATGAGTGGAAAGGATGGGTTTACAGAAAACTTTTCAGAGCTTTCTATTCTTCCTGTCTCGATCTCTTACGAATATGAGCCCTGTGATTTTCTGAAAGCCCGTGAGTTATACATCTCCAAAAGGGAAAAGTATGTCAAGAAACCAGGCGAGGACCAGCATAGCATACTTACCGGAATCATGCAGTACAAAGGAGGCATTTCATTTGACTTTTCTCCTGCCATTACGCTTGAAGAGATTGAAGAATGCGCAGGATTGGACAAAAACGAGCGTTTTGTCGCTCTTGCCGCTAAAATAGACGAACGTATCAATACTCGTTTCAAGCTCTGGAAAACAAACTATATAGCGTGGGATATTCTCAATTCAGCATCGAGATACCACTCTTATTATACCGTGGAAGAGAAGGCTGCTTTCGAGAGCTATATGGAAAAGGGCCTTTCGGCAATAGTTGCAAAAGACCCTGATATTGATATTAAGGAACTTGAATCTATTTTCCTTTCAATCTATTCTAATCCTATTTCGCTATAGTACCATCGATATGTACATCGAGCTGAGGGAAGGGGAATCTTATTCCTTTCTTTGGCAGCTCGTTATAGAACACTTTGTTCATATCCCATAGTACATTCCAATAATCAGGAGTGTTGACCCACGCTCTTGCAGAGATGATTACAGCACTGTCTCCCAGTTCACTAACTACAGCGTAAGGTTCTTCGGGAACGGAGAGAACTCTTTGGTCTTCTTTCAGAAGGGAGACCATTGTTTTTATTGCATTGTCTGCATCATCACCATAACTGATGCTGACCAGCCACTCTATACGTCTGTAAGGCGCCATGGAGTAGTTTTCGATATTGTTGTTGGCAATAGGACCATTGGGCAAGTGTATGATCTTGTTGTCCGGTGTATGGATCTGGGTCGTGGTTATGGTTATTGCGTCAACTGTTCCAGAAAGACCGTTCACATTGATAAAGTCTCCTACTTTGAATGGCTTGAAAAGCAATATCATGACACCGCCTGCAAAGTTCTGGAGGGTTCCGCTCAATGCCATACCTACTGCAAGACCTCCGGCGGCAAGCAATGCGGCAAAAGTGCTTGTAGGGACACCCAATATGCCTACAATGATGACAAAAAGAACAACTGTCAGTGTTATATTTACAAAACTAAGAGCAAATGTGGCGAATGAGGCCTCCATCTCTCTTCTTTTAAAGATTGAAATAAGTATTTTCTGGATTCTCTTGATGAGCCATCTGCCAACAATGTAGATGAGCATCGCCGCGATTACTTTCAGACCCCATTTGAGGATTATACGTATCAGAGAATCAATCATTTCGCTTCCAGACATTGTTGATACTTTCTCAAAAGCGTCTGCTATTGCCATTCCTAAAGTATCAGTCGGTTCAGGCTTGAATGTCAAAAAAGGTAACATTTTCGTACAATTTTATCTGTTTGACTGCGAAAATAACTAAAAATTTATTATATTTGCTTACTTTTAAAAATAAAAATTCTATCTTCGATGAAAAAAGAAATATCTCTCGAACAGGCCGTTGCAATGGTTAAGGACGGCATGACGGTAATGATAGGAGGCTTCCTTGGTGTTGGAGCGCCTTTGCAAATCGTTGATGCTCTTGCTAATAGCGGAGTGAAAGATTTGACAGTCATCTGTAACGATACAGCATTTCCCGACAAATCTCTCGGTAAACTTGTCGTAAATAAACAGATTAAGAAGGTTATTGTGTCCCATGTAGGAACTAATCCCGAAACAGGAAACCAGATGAATTCTGGTGAACTTGAAGTAGAATTTTCTCCTCAGGGTACACTCGCAGAAAGAATCAGGGCAAAAGGTGCTGGACTTGGTGGAGTTTTGACCACTACAGGTCTGGGTACTTTGGTTGCTGAAGGCAAGGAGGTGGTTACTGTGGACGGAAAGGAATATCTTCTCGAAAAACCTCTTGGTGCCGATATTGCGCTTATCGGAGCTTCTGTCGCTGATGAATCAGGAAACCTTGTTTACTACGGCACCACACAGAACTTCAACCCAATAATGGCAATGGCTGCCGATTTGGTAATCGTAGAGGCTCAGGAAGTCGTTCCCACTGGAGAGATTGCTTCTCATCAAGTTCATACCCCCGGAATTTTCGTAGACTATATTTATAAAACAAAATAATAATATACTATGGGTGCAAAATCTATTATCAGACTCAGAATGAGCTCACATGATGCTCATTATGGTGGAAATCTCGTTGATGGTGCAAGGATGCTCCAGCTCTTTGGTGATGTTGCTACAGAGCTGCTTATTATCAACGACGGAGACGAAGGACTCTTCAAGGCATATGACAATGTTGAATTCATGGCTCCTGTATTTGCAGGCGACTACATTGAAGCGGAAGGAGAAATCGTATCTGTTGGTAATACATCCAGAAAGATGGTGTTCGAAGCACGCAAGGTAATCGCTCCCCGTACAGATATATCCGATTCTGCTGCAGATGTTCTTGCTGAACCTGTGGTTGTATGCCGTGCCAGCGGTACTTGCGTAGTCCCTAAAAAATGTCAGAGAAAAGGAGAATAATTCGCTATGGACAAACTTATTATCACAGCTGCTATCTGCGGCGCCGAGGTGACAAAAGAGCAGAACCCCGCAGTACCTTACACAGTAGAAGAGATTGTAAGAGAGGCAAAATCTGCAGTTGATGCTGGGGCTGCAATAGTTCACCTTCATGTAAGGGAAGATGATGGTACTCCCACTCAGAGCAAAGCACGCTTCAAAGAGTGTATTGATGCTATCTACAAGGAGTGTCCTGACGTAATTATCATCCCCTCTACAGGTGGTGCTGTCGGAATGACTGCTGAAGAACGTCTTCAGCCTACCGAACTTTATCCCGAAATGGCAACTTTAGATTGCGGTACATGTAACTTCGGGGATGATGTATTCGAAAATACAATGCCTATGATGAGGGCTTTCGGAAAGAGAATGCTTGAAAACGATATCAAGCCTGAATACGAGTGCTTTGAAATGGGCCATCTCGATACAGTCCTCAATATGGCACGTAAAGGTCAGGTGCCCGGTGCCCCCATGCAGTTCAATTTTGTTCTCGGTGTTCCAGGATGTTCTCCCGCAACAGTCCAGAACCTTGCATGGATGGTAAATGCGATTCCCGCAGGAAGTACCTGGACTGCTACAGGAATCGGAAGAAACGCTTTCACACTTGCGGCAGCTGCAATCGTTATGGGTGGCAATGTACGAGTAGGTTTCGAAGATAACCTTTATCTCGAAAGAGGTGTTCTTGCAAAATCAAACGGAGAGCTTGTAGCAAAAGTTGTTCGTCTCGCAAAAGAATTGGGCAGGGAGGTAGCAACTTCTGCCGAAGCAAGAGAAATCCTTAATCTTAAACCAAGAAAATAATTCATTAACACAATCAAATACATACTAATATGGCACAGAAAAAAGGCAGTAAATATGGCGTACACAGAGTGATCGAACCTAAAGGAGTTCTTCCTCAGCCTGCAAACAAAATAGACAACAACATGGATGAGATCTATGACAACGAAATTCTCATTGATGTACAGACACTTAATATCGACTCAGCATCTTTTACCGATATTTCGGCACGCGCAAACGGTGATCCTGAACAGATCAAAAAGATCATGTTTGAAATCGTTGAAAAACAGGGTAAACACCGTAACCCCTGGACAGGTTCAGGTGGAATGCTTCTCGGTACTGTAGAAAAGATTGGAGATGCTCTCAAAGGCAAAATTGATCTTAAGGAAGGTGACAAGATTGCAACTCTCGTATCTCTCTCACTTACTCCTCTTCGTATCGATGAAATCCTCGAAATCCGCGCTGATGTCGATCAGGTAGATATTAAAGGTAAGGCAATCCTCTTCGAAAGCGGTATCTACGCAAAGATTCCTTCAGACCTTCCTGAAAAGCTTGCACTTTCTGCTCTTGACGTGGCAGGTGCTCCTGCACAGACAGCAAAACTCGTAAAACCCGGAGACACAGTTCTCATTATCGGAGCCGGTGGAAAATCAGGTATGCTTTGCTGCTACGAAGCTAAGAAACGCGCTGGTGTAACAGGTAAGGTAATCGGTCTGTGCCACAGCGAAAGAAGCACCAAACGTATGCAGGAACTCGGTTTCTGTGATTATGTATTCTCTGCAGATGCAACACAGCCTGTTCCCGTTCTCGAAAAGATCGAAGAACTCACCAACGGTCAGATGTGTGATGTAACCATCAACAACGTTAATATTCCCGACACTGAAATGACTTCTATTCTCTGTACCAAGAACACAGGTGTTGTTTACTTCTTCTCTATGGCTACCAGCTTCACAAAGGCTGCATTGGGAGCAGAAGGTGTCGGCAGTGACGTTACAATGATTGTAGGTAACGGTTATACCAAGGGTCACGCTGAAATAACCCTCCAGGAACTCAGAGAGTGTGAAGCTCTTAGAAAAATCTTTACTGAACTTTACGCTTAATACCAATTTTTATGGTAGATATTTCAAGAAGACATATACTGTTCCCGGAAGTAACCGATGAGCAGTGGAATGACTGGAAATGGCAGGTAAAGAACAGAATAGAGACTCTTGACCAGCTCAAGAAATATATATCATTGACTCCTGAAGAGGAAGAGGGTGTAAAAAAGACCCTCTCCACTCTCAGGATGGCAATTACTCCCTATTATCTATCTCTGATTGATCCTGACGATCCTCATTGTCCTATCAGAAAGCAGGCTATTCCTACAGGAGCCGAAACACATCAGTCAGCTGCAGACCTCTTGGACCCTCTCCATGAAGATGAGGATTCACCTACACCGGGTCTTACACACCGTTATCCGGACAGAGTACTGATGCTTATCACTGATATGTGTTCAATGTATTGCAGACATTGTACCCGTAGAAGATTTGCAGGTCAGAAAGACTGTGAATCTCCTCAGGATAGGATTGAAAAGTGCATTGAATATGTAGAACGCACCCCTCAGGTCAGAGATGTACTTCTTTCAGGTGGTGATGCACTTATGGTCAGTGATGAGAAACTGGAATACATCATCAAGAGACTAAGGGCGATACCTCACGTAGAGATCATCCGTATAGGTAGCCGTACTCCTGTTGTATGTCCTCAGCGTATTACTGAGAATCTTGTCAACATGCTGAAGAAGTACCATCCTATATGGCTCAATACCCACTTCAACCACCCCAAGGAGGTTACCCCTGCATCTGCTGCTGCATGTGCACGTCTTGCTGACGCTGGTATTCCTTTGGGTAACCAGTCAGTTCTCCTTCGTGGTGTTAACGACTGTGTGAACGTTATGAAACATCTGGTTCATGAACTCGTGAAGATGAGGGTAAGACCTTACTACATCTACCAGTGTGACTTATCTATGGGACTTGAACATTTCCGTACTCCTGTTTCAAAGGGTATAGAAATTATCGAAGGTCTCAGAGGCCATACTTCCGGATATGCCGTTCCTACATTTGTTGTGGATGCTCCTGGCGGAGGTGGTAAGACACCTGTAATGCCTCAGTATGTGATCTCCCAGTCACCTGGAAAGGTAATTCTCAGGAATTTCGAAGGAGTCATAACTACCTATACAGAACCTTCTGACTATAAGAATGAATGTCATTGTGAAGATTGCAGAAGGAATGAAAAGGTAGAGGGTGTATCTTCACTTTTGAAGGGCCAGAGATTGTCGATTGAGCCTAAAGTGCTCTATCGTCATGAAAGGCATGTCAAAAAGTAAATCATCTTTTGGTGATGCCATTTATCCAAGAGATATTGAAATACGGATCACTCTCTGTCGTAGGCCTTGAAAAAAACTGCGGCAAGACAGAGTGTCTGAATTACATATTGAACCGCTTGCCTAGGGAGGGACGCAAAGTTTGCGTCACCTCCATAGGTATAGATGGTGAAAGGATAGATCAGGTTACTTCTACAAGCAAACCTGAGATCACTCTTTCAGAAGGACTGCTTTTTTCTACATCTGAGAAACATTATAGGATGCGGAATCTTCTGTCTGAGGTGGTTGGCATTTCAGAAGAGACTACATCACTGGGCCGAGTAATCACTTCAAGGGTAATCAGAGAGGGTAAAGTAATTCTTTCTGGTCCCTCTTCCTCTACATCGTTGATAAGATGGATGAAGGAGGTCAAGGCTTTGGGAAGTGATCTTGTGATAGTTGACGGAGCTCTCTCAAGACTCAGCAGTGCATCTCCGGCGGTTACAGAATCAATGATTCTCGCCACAGGAGCCGCACTTTCGTCCAACATCCCCACACTGGTGGCCAAGACTGCTTTTGTTGTAGAGATGATAGGACTGGATTTGATGGATCCGTCTGTCTCCAAAGAGGAGACAGTCACTGTTTCATCTATGGCTGCAGAGTTCGAGATTACACCGGGATGTCGCAGGGTGATGATTTCAGGAGCACTGACAGACAGAATGTTGAATAGGATTGCCCAGGAAAAGGAACTTGGCGCTTTTGAGGTGGTCGTCAAGGACTTTACCAAATTGTTCATTACACCACGAACTTATGGCGCTTTTGTAAAACTTGGCGGCAAATTGCGTGTCGAGAGCAGGAGCAAACTCGTTGCAGTATGTGTCAATCCTCTCTCTCCGAGCGGTTTCAGACTCGATTCGGACACTCTTTGCAGGGAGCTCTCTACAAAGATATCGCTGCCGGTTTACGATATAGTAAAGAACAGATACATAACAAATTGATGAGGCTTAGAGATATTATTGATTCACCTTGTGGAATGAGGTATATGCTGGAGGAACTGCCACTTTCATGCAGTTTCTCTTCTACCTATCTGCTTAATACTGAACTTGCATCCGATGCCGGTACAGTGGAGGGTCGTTATTCTCTTGTAAGGCATTATTCCGCTATTTTGAAACGCGAGAATAGCAACGCTCTCATTAATTTAAGGCATAGATTCTTTACTTTGAAAGATATAAGCAGGACCATCGACAGGATTGCTTCAGATGATACTGTGGATGATATTGAGCTTTATGAAGTCAAACATCTCATTTTAACAGGTATCCATATACATGATATTTTGGTGGAGTGCCAGATATCTCCGGATGGCATTGATAAAGAGATGTTGCATGAGGCTCTCCATATACTCGATCCTCATGATGAGATGGTCGATGCTTTTTATGTTTATGACTTTTATTCGGCTGAACTGACACGCATCAGGGAAGCCATTTCAAAGGAGAACTCAGCAGAGCGTCTGGAGTATCTCAAGCAAGAGGAACTGATTGAACAGATAAGAATCAGAGGGGAAATCTGCAGCAGGCTCAGACCATTCTGCTCTCATCTGAGATCATTGCTGGTCACACTTATTGAATGTGATATAGCTATTGCCAAAGGAGAGCAGATTGCCTCATTGGGATTGGTTATTCCGGAGGTTACAGATGGGGGATCATGTGAATTGATATCACTTTTCCATCCGCTGGTCAAGTCTTCTCTTGCAGCTGCCGGCAAGGAGTTTACCCCTGTTGATATCTCTTTCTGTGACAGGCCTGTCGTTATTACAGGGGCCAACATGGGCGGTAAGACAGTTGTACTCAAGATGGTGACACTCTCTTATTATCTTATGCTCATGGGAATGGGTGTCCCAGCTGCAAAAGCGGTCATCCCTTTCCGCAGTTCTATATTCTTTGTATGCGGTGACTCGCAGAATATTGAAAGTGGTCTCTCTTCATTTGCAGCTGAGATGAAGAGCATTGACATGGCTATTGCTGCCTCCGAAGATGTGAGGAAGTGCTCCGACATGCTAGTTCTTGTTGATGAGCCGGCCAGGAGTACCAATCCGCTTGAAGGGACTGCCCTTGTGGAGGCGTTGGTATCCATTTTCTCAGCAAGGCACGTCAATACCTTGATAACCACTCACTACAATATCAAGGCAGAAGGATGCGACCTCTATAGAGTAAGGGGGTTTGAAAATGGAAAAATGAATTACAGACTCTTTAGGACTGATCTTTCGGAAGTTCCGAGAGAGGCTCTGAGAGTTGCAGCCATGATGGGTATTTCTCCCTATTGGATTCAGATGGCAGAAGAACAGCTTAAATCTGCCGAAGGTTTGAAAAACAATTGAAAAATTAATATATATAGTATGAATAGTAAGTTAGGATTGGATTCCGCAAAAAT
Source organism: uncultured Alistipes sp. (assembly GCA_945787505.1). Classification (GTDB taxonomy): domain Bacteria; phylum Bacteroidota; class Bacteroidia; order Bacteroidales; family UBA932; genus Coprenecus. The sequence continues at coordinate 11,909 of CALZHC010000024.1, read as the reverse complement.
CGCCAAGGCGAGGGCACTTGCAGCCAGTATCGCTAAAAATGTCCAGGACTTTGCAGATGGATACACAACTGTAGCAGTTGAAAGGACTATCTGCCGTCTTTTGGGTATTGACGGCATTGATGCCAATGGCGTTCCCCTTCCGAATGTTGTAGTTGATGAGCTTAAGGCGCAAGGGCTGCTCAATGAAGGGGTTATTTATTATATGGGTGCAGCTGTAGCAGCTACAGGCCTTACACCTAATCAGATAGCTGAAAGTATTGCCGATGGTAAATTTGAAATTTCCAAGGTACATCCTATCTCTCCTGAAGAATCGGAAAAGGCTCTGCAGCCTTTCATTACTGCTTCAATAGAACATATTCGTGCCAGAAGAGCACGTAGGGAGGAGTATCTCAGAACTATTGGTGAAGGTCCCAAGCCCTATCTTTATGTAATCGTTGCAACTGGTAATATCTATGAAGATGTCGTTCAGGCTGAGGCTGCCGCACGTCAGGGTGCTGATATCATCGCTGTAATTAGAACCACCGGTCAGTCTCTCCTCGACTATGTTCCCTATGGAGCTACCACAGAGGGTTTCGGAGGTACTTTTGCCACACAGGAAAACTTCAGAATTATGAGGGCCGCCCTCGACAAGGTCGGTGAAGAGGTTGGACGTTACATCAGACTCTGTAACTACTGTTCAGGTCTCTGTATGCCGGAAATCGCGGTTATGGGTGCCCTTGAAGGTCTTGATGTCATGCTCAACGATGCTCTCTACGGTATTCTTTTCAGAGATATCAATATGCAGAGAACCTTGATAGACCAGTACTTCTCAAGGGTCATCAATGGTTTTGCAGGTGTTATAATCAATACCGGAGAGGATAACTACCTGACAACAGCAGATGCTGTCGAGGCTGCACACACAGTTCTTGCCTCAGATATCATAAATGAACAGCTCGCTCTTCTTGCAGGGCTTCCTGAAGAACAGATGGGTCTTGGACATGCCTTTGAGATGGATCCCATGCTCGAAAACGGCTTCCTGTACGAACTTGCACAGGCCCAGATGATCCGTGAAATATTCCCCAAAGCTCCTCTGAAGTACATGCCTCCTACAAAATTCATGACAGGAAATATTTTCCGCGGACATATACAGGATGCATTGTTCAATATCATAGGAATATGGACCAATCAGGGGCTCCAGCTTTTAGGTATGCCTACCGAAGCTATTCATACCCCCTTTATGTCTGACCGATTCCTTTCAATCGAAAATGCCAAATATATCTTCAACAACATGAAGAATATCGGTGACGAAGTTGAGTTCAAGGAAGGAGGTATCATCAGAGAAAGAGCCCACAAAGTACTCAATGATGCAACAGATCTTCTCGAAAGAATGAATGAGGAGGGTCTCTTCAGTGCACTTGAAAAGGGTATCTTCGGAGATGTTAAACGTCCACGCAACGGTGGAAAGGGTCTGGATGGAGTGGTCGCAAAAGGAAAGAACTACTCTAATCCGTTTATTAATTTAATGAAAGGAGTAAAATAATATGAGCGGCGGATTATATTCGATGGAAGGTAAGGATTTCGACAAGAATCTTGACCTTAAAGCAATAAAGCCTTATGGCGATACTATGAATGATGGTAAGGTACAGCTTAGCTTTACTCTTCCCGTCGAAAAGGGTGATGAAGCGATAGAAGCTGCCAAACAGCTTATCAAGGCAATGGGACTTGATAATCCTCAGGTGGTTTTCTATGAAGAGCTCACACCGGGATTCACTTTCTTTAACTGTTACGGCTCATGCAAGCATACGGTTGACTATACCTCTATCCACGTTCCAAAGGTTGAATCAAACGTTATGGATATGCATGAAACTGATGAATATATCAGGGAACATATCGGCCGCAAGCTTGTCATCGTGGGTGCATCGACAGGTACTGACGCCCATACTGTTGGTATTGATGCTATTATGAACATGAAGGGATACGCTGGTCACTACGGTCTTGAAAGATATGACATGATTGAGGCATATAACCTTGGAAGCCAGGTTCCCAATGAAGAGTTTATTGCCAAGGGTATCGAACTCAATGCAGATGCTCTCATCGTTTCACAGACTGTGACCCAGAAGGATGTCCACATCAAGAACCTCACGGAACTTGTTGAAATGATGGAAGCCGAAGGATTAAGAGACAAGATGATACTCGTATGTGGAGGCGCGCGTATTACACACGAGCTTGCAAAAGAACTGGGATACGACGCCGGTTTCGGTATGAACACCTACGCAGACAATGTTGCATCTTTCATCGCTGAAGAATTTGTTCGTAGAAATAATAAATAAATCGTATAGAAATGGATAAAAACCAAATCAGAGAGGTAATAGCCAGAAGGGCTGCTCTTGAACTCAAGGACGGAGATGTAGTAAATCTCGGTATCGGTCTTCCTACTTTGATTCCCGATTATCTTCCTGAAGGAGTCAATGTCGTTCTCCAGAGTGAAAATGGTCTTGTTGGTATGGGGCCTACTCCTGCAGCAGGAACAGAAGATCCTAATTTCATCAACTCCGGTGGTGGATTCATCACTGCTGTCCCAGGTGCTTATGCATGCAGCTCACTTGCATCTTTTGAAATTATCAGAGGCGGTCATGTGGATGTAACTTTCCTTGGAGCCCTTGAAGTGGATGAAAAGGGAAATCTTGCAAACTGGATCATTCCCGGTAAGAAAGTTCCCGGAATGGGAGGGGCTATGGACCTTCTTGTAGGTGCCAAGAAAGTGATCCTCACAATGGAACATACAGCTAAAGGTGCTCCAAAGATTCTTAAGAACTGTCGTCTCCCTCTCACTGCAGCCGGTCAGGTCAATATGATTATCACCGAGATGGGTGTAATGGAAATAACAGACAAGGGTATTGTTCTTAAGGAAATCCATCCCGAATTTACTGTAGAACAGGTTCAGGCTGCAACTGAGGCAACTCTTGTCGTCTCACCTGATCTGAAACCCATGCAGCAGTAGTCACTTATGGAATACACTTTTGTCAAATATGAGATTATTGAGCAGGGTATAGCGCTTCTGTCAATAAATTCTCCCGCGACTCTCAATGCTCTGAGCCGTCAGGTACTTGAAGATATCGACAGCTGTATCAGTAATATAGATCTTGGCAGTGTCTCTGTTCTTATTATTACCGGAGCAGGTGAAAAGGCCTTTGTGGCCGGTGCTGACATCTCTCAGATGGCGAGTCTTGACATGAACGAAGGAGAGGAGTTCGGAAGATATGGTTCTCGTATTTTCAATAAAATCGAAGATCTGAAGATTCCTGTTATCGCTGCCATAAACGGTTTCGCACTCGGTGGAGGCTGCGAACTTGCAATGGCTTGTGATATCAGAATCGCCTCAGATAAGGCTCGTTTCGGTCAGCCTGAGGTTAAACTTGGTATTATCCCCGGCTTCTCCGGAACATACAGGCTTGCAAAGCTGGTTGGTCAAGGATATGCCAAGGAGATGATATACTCGGGAAGAATGATAAATGCTGAAGAAGCTCTCAGAATAGGTCTTGTAAATCACGTTGTTCCTGCCGGAGAACTTATGGAGTATGTCCTTACACTCTCTCGCGAAATCCGTGCTAATGCACCTATTGCAGTTTCCAAGGCAAAGTCTTGTATCAACCGCAACTATGATATGTCGCGTGGTGATGCCATCTCTATGGAAAATCTTCGTTTCGGAGAGTGTTTCGATACAGAGGACCAAAAGGAGGGAATGGCAGCATTTTTAGCAAAAAGAGTTCCACACTTCACTAAGAAATAGATAAAATAACTATATGGAAATTAACAAGATTGCCGTAATAGGCACAGGTACTATGGGTGCCGGTATCGTTCAGGCTTTTGCACAGGCCGGACGCAAAGTGACAATGAAGAGCAGAAGCCAGGCAAGTAACGACAAGGCTTTCGGTAAGATTACCAAATCGCTCTCCAAACTCGTTGAAAAGGGCAAGATGGCTCAGGCTGACATGGATGCAGTCGTAGCCAACATTACACTTACCACCGAATACAACGATATAGCTGATGCAGATCTGATTATCGAAGCAGCTGTAGAAGAGATGGATCTGAAGATCGAACTCTTCAAGATGCTCGACACACTCTGCAAACCGGAAACAATCATAGCCACCAATACATCATCTCTTTCAATTACAGCAATTGCAAATGCCGTTTCACGCCCTTCGCAGATTATCGGCATGCACTTCTTCAATCCCGCTCCTGTTATGAAGCTGGTTGAGCTTATCAAAGGCAAAAAGACCTCTGAAGAGGTATTCAAGGCTATATACGATCTGTGTGCCGCAATAGGCAAGACCCCTGTTGCTGTCGACGAAGCTCCCGGTTTCGTAGTAAACAGAATTCTCATCCCTATGGTTAACGAAGCTGTCGGCATTCTTGCTGATGGTGTCGCTACAAAAGAGGATATTGACAATGCCATGAAGTTGGGCGCTAACCATCCCATGGGACCCCTCGCTTTGGGCGACCTAATTGGTCTTGATGTTTGTCTTGCAATTATGGAGGTTCTCCACAGCGAGTTCGGTGAAGACAAGTATCGTCCCCATCCTCTGTTGAGAAAAATGGTAAGGGCAAATCTGCTTGGCAGAAAAACAGGCGAAGGATTTTATAAATATTAATAGAGTTATATACAATGAATTTCAAATTGACTCCTACTCAGTCTCTTTTCAAACAGATGATTAGAGAATTTGCTGAAAAAGAGGTTAAACCGCTTGCAGCAACTATTGATGAAGAGGAAAGATTTCCTCAAGAGAGTGTTGACAAGATGGCAGCACTCGGGCTCTTCGGAATACCCCTTCCTGTAGAATATGGCGGGGCAGGCGGAGACAATATCATGTACTCCATTGCAGTTGAAGAGCTCTCAAGAGTCTGCGCTACTACAGGCGTAGTTCTTTCTGCCCATACATCACTCTGTCTTGCACCTATTTACGAAAACGGTACAGAAGAACAGAAGAAAAAATATCTTCCTAAACTAGCATCAGGTGAATGGATCGGAGCATTCGGTCTGACAGAACCCAATGCAGGTACAGATGCATCCGCACAGCAAACAACAGCTGTTCTTGATGGAGACGAATGGGTACTCAACGGAAACAAGATCTTTATCACAAATGCAGGTCATGCCCACGTATATGTCATCTTTGCAATGACTGACAAATCTCTGAAAAACAAAGGAATCTCTGCATTTATCGTAGAAGCCGGAACCCCCGGTTTCGAAATTGGAAAGAAAGAGCTCAAACTTGGTATCAGAGGATCTGCTACAGCAGAACTCATCTTTACCAATTGCAGAATTCCCAAGGCCAACCTTCTTGGCAAGGTAGGTGGAGGTTTCGCAATTGCCATGAAGACTCTTGACGGAGGTCGTATCGGTATCGCATCACAGGCGCTCGGAATTGCACAGGGTGCTCTCGATGAGACTGTTAAATATACCATGGAAAGAAAACAGTTCGGAAAATCACTTTCACAGTTCCAGAATACTCAGTTCCAGATGGCAGACCTCAAGACAAAAGTGGAAGCATCACGCCTTTTGGTACGCTCTGCAGCATTCAAGAAAGACTGCAAGGAAAACTATTCAGCTGACGCTGCAATGGCAAAACTCTTTGCCGCTGAAACTGCAATGGAAGTGACCACCAAGGCCGTACAGTTCCATGGAGGATACGGTTACACCCGTGAATATCCAGTAGAGAGAATGATGAGAGATGCCAAGATTACCGAAATCTACGAAGGTACTTCAGAAGTACAGAGAATGGTGATTGCAGCAGCAATGTTTAAAAAGTAATTAATATCGAGAATACAATAATATGAATATAGTAGTTTGTATCAAACAGGTACCTGATACCAACGAGATCAAGATCAATCCCGTTACCGGTACTCTTATCAGAGACGGCGTTCCCAGCATTATGAACCCTGACGACAAGGGCGGTCTGGAGATGGCTCTTCGCCTCAAGGATGAACTCGGTGCGCATGTAACAGTTATCACAATGGGACCTCCCCAGGCAGACCTTGTGCTCAGAGAGGCATTCGCTATGGGAGCAGACAGGGCAATCCTTCTCTCCGGAAGGGAATTTGCAGGTGCTGATACCCTTGCTACCTCAAACGCTCTTGCAGGTGCACTCAGAACCCTTCAGTTCGACCTCCTTATCTGTGGAAGACAGGCGATCGACGGTGATACTGCACAGGTAGGTCCTCAGATGGCTGAACATCTTGACCTTCCCCAGATCAGCTATGTATGTGACATCAAGGTTAAAGACGAAAAGACCGTAAGGGTAGTCAAGGAAAACGAAGATGGTCATCAGATTCTTGAAGCTCAGATGCCTTGTCTGCTCACATGTCTTGCTTCTGCAGTACATCCACGTTACATGAATGTAGCCGGTATTGTTCAGGCTTACAACAAGGAGGTGGAAGTGTGGGGAGTCGACAGAATCGATGTGGATCTTGCCAAACTCGGTCTTAAAGGCTCACCTACCAAGGTGCTCAAGGCATTTGCCAAGGGACTCAAGTCTCCGGGAGAGGTCTTCGAAACAGACCCTGAAGAAGCAGTAGGTATCATTATCTCAAGACTCAAGGAAAAGTTCATTATCTAACCACTTAATTCTGAAAATGATGAATAAGAACGATTATAAAAACATATTTGTATTTGCAGAGCAGAGAGGTGGTAAGATTCAGCCTGTGGCTCTCGAACTTATAGGAAAGGCATCAGACCTTGCAGCGGAACTTGGAGAAAAGGTAGTGGCTATGCTTCTTGGCCACAATGTCTCTTCTCTTGCTCAGGAACTTATTGAATACGGTGCAGATGAGGTGATTGTAGCAGACGCTCCGGAACTCGAACACTACATCACCGAAGAGTATGCTCAGGTGGTATCACAGATTGCTGACAAATATCTTCCCAGCATCATTCTTTTCGGTGCTACTACAATAGGACGAGACCTTGCGCCCAGACTCTCCGCACGTCTTACAACAGGTCTTACAGCAGACTGTACAAAACTCGAAATCTCCGAAGGCAAAGAGCTCATGATGACACGTCCTGCATTCGGTGGTAACCTAATGGCAACCATAATGTGTACAGAACACCGTCCTCAGATGTCTACAGTACGTCCCGGTGTGATGCAGAAGAAAGACCGTCAGCCCTCACGAGAAGGTGTAATCACCAACTTTGAAGTCAAGATCGACATGTCACGCGTGAAGGTAAAACTCATCGAAGAGGTAAAGGCAGAAAAGGATAACAGAATCGACATCTCTGAAGCCAACATTCTCGTATCAGGAGGCCGCGGAGTAGGAACAAAAGAAAACTTTGCGAAACTTACAGAACTTGCCGATGTTCTCAATGCTCAGGTATCTGCTTCACGTGCAGTTGTCGACGCAGGAGTCATTCCTCACGACCGTCAGGTAGGACAGACAGGTAAAACTGTGCGTCCCAACCTCTATTTCGCACTCGGTATCTCTGGCGCAATCCAGCACCTGGCAGGTATGGAAGAATCAGACTACATCATTGCTATCAACAAAGACAAGTTTGCTCCTATCTACTCAGTGAGTGACCTTGGTATTGTCGGTGATGTTAACAAGATCATTCCTCTGCTGACTGAACGTCTGAAGAAAGAATTTTCGAAATAGTTTATATACTCAATTGGTCAGGCAGGATTCTTGCTTGACCAATTGTATTATGTTCGGTATGCAAAGGAATATTGGGCTTTTTAATGACAGTTTTCCTCCTGTAATGGATGGTGTCGGAATCTGCGTAAGGAACTATGCATATTGGATGCAGAAGGCGGTAGGAGGAGTATCGGTAATCACACCTGCAAATCAAGGTGCAGATTACAGTGATACCGAGTATGAGGTTCTTACCTATGCCTCTATCCCTGTACCCATGAGTTCTCCTTATGTCACGGGTGTTGCTGAAATTGACCCTTTCTATCTTACCAAAATACTCAAACGTTCTTTCAAGATAGTGCATGCGCATTGTCCATTCACTTCAGGACTTGCTGCATCCAGAGTGGCAAAACTGCAGAGAATACCTTTTGTCGCAACCTTTCACACCAAGTATAGGGACAACTTCGAAAGGGTTCTCAAAAGCAAATTCATCGTTGATAAAGCGGTGGACTATGTCGTCAATTTTTATCAAGGAGCGGATCAGGTTTGGGTTCCTCAGGAATCTGTAAAAGAGGTCTTGTACTCATACGGTTTCAAAGGTAATATCGAGGTTGTACAGAATGGTTGTGATCTGGGCTCTGATTATCCTGAAATCTTTTTTGAAGAGTCAAGAAAGGCTTTGGGAATCTCACAAGATGAGTTTGTACTGCTTTATGTGGGACAGCATATATGGGAGAAGAATCTCCGATTTACCATTGAGGCACTCAGTAGAATTCAGGATCTTCCATATAGAATGTTCTTTGTCGGAAGAGGATATGCCCAGGAACAGATGAAGGAACTGGTATCCGAACTTGGAATTGAAAACAAGGTCACATTCACAGGACCTGTTATGGACAGAGAACAGCTCAAACGCTACTATGCAGCGGCAGACCTATTCCTCTTTCCTTCGCTTTATGATACAGATGGAATCGTGGTCAGAGAGGCAGCAGCCTTCAATACACCCTCTGTTATGCTATCCGAGGCCACCGCATCATCTATGCTGGTGAACGGTCAGACTGGATTTCTCATCGACAATAACCTTGATTCTTTTGAAAGGCTGCTCCGAAAGCTGTTTAAATCACCACAGGAGCTGGAAATAGTGGGCAAAAGAGCTTCCAAGACAATAGTCAGATCTTGGGAAGATATTGCCGCAGAGGTGATTGACCGCTATAATTCTCTCATTGCCAAGAAGGCACTCATAACGAAGATCTGAGTTACAACAGTTTAAGTGCCTCTTCCACATCTTCATCTGTGAGGATTCCTTTTACACTCTTGAACCTGAAGTCATTGTAGCTTTCAGGACCGATGTATATATACCTGCATGAAATGCCGGTAGTTCCAATCCAATAGCTGATTCTCTCTTCGATATCGCCCCACTGCTGTGTAACGCCGCATAAAGTCTCGGGCAGTGCCTCCTTCTCCCATTTTCTAAGCAGAGCTCCAAGCCCGAATCTACTCCATTTGCCTGTAACAACTATAGGAGCATTTGACCTCTTACAGAGGCTCTCAAAAGCATCATATCCGCTTCCATCTTCACCAATGAGTTCACTGACATCGGCAAAAATCACCTTATCAGGCAATTTCATTCCATTATTCACGTAAAGTCCGTTCCTTGCATCTGTCACCTGATTTGCTATTTTTTCTTTTACTTGAGCATAAGAGACAGGTCTGAAGTCATTATTGTCGACACCGACATCATACTGAAGGGGAAAAAGCGAAGAGAGCCTCACCATGTCAAGCCCTGAATTATTGTACGGACCCGAGTGGACGTGACCGAACAGCTGCCAGGTATTGCGGTACGAGCCACCGTAACAGAGCATTGGATTGTGGTTCAAGATAATTTCCTGACCATCAACAACTATTGTCATCTGCTCCGCCATTGCTTCGAATCTGCCGGCAAAACCTTCTTTTATTCTTTCTATATCATGATTCCCGATGATAAAATAAATTTTCCCGTTTAATCTGTCAAGAATACTCTTCCAGAAGGTACTCCCTTTCATACAAAAGTCCCCCAGAAAGAATACGGTTCCCTCTTTGGGAACAGTCTCATTCCAATTCTCGATAAGAGTCTCGTTCATCTGCTCTACAGAACTGAATGGTCTTGAACAGAAAGAGATAATATTATTGTGACAGAAATGTGTATCTGATGTAAAAAACAATTTTTCCGATGAAAAATGGCGTATCAGGTTCATGACAAACGATCTAAAGTGAACAAAAATATGAGACAAGGAAAGGAACACTGAAATCTGTAAGAAAACCGCAGATTATGCAGGCAGGTATGATGCTCTCTCCTATACACTTGACAGTTACTGGCATACAGACATCCATTGCTGTCGCTCCTGCAGCAGCAACGGGAGCATACGGTGAAAAGTACCTTGCCATGAAAGGTATGCCGATAAGTGTAATACTTTCACGTATAATATTGGCTAACAGCGCAGTAGTTCCAAGCTCAGCGGCTATGGCAGTACCAACCGCCGGCTCCTTGAGAGTCGTAATCAGAACGGAGGAGAGAGAGTAGTATCCCATACCGCTTCCTATTGCCATAACTTCGTACAGCGATGCTCCTGTGACAATAGGGGAGACCAGAGCGGATATGGCCAGTGATGCTGCAATCGAAGCGACAGGGAGTACCAAAAGTGCAGGGGAGATACCCTTGAGTATCTTTCTGGTCTGTTCACCGGAACCAAGGGAGGCTCCTACACAAAAGAGCAGAAAATAAAGTGCAATCATCGGAAGGTCAAACGGCACAGCCTCCAGTAGCCTGTTGCAGCCCGCCATTCCAGCGACTATGCCTGCAATGAGAAAGAGGATGATTTTAAGGCTTCCTTTGAGCTGGGAAAAGAGTGCATCCGGAGAATTGTGTTTCCTCTCTTGCATAACCACACTATTTCCCCTGTGGAAACATCTCCAGACTCCCCATCCGGCAAGCATACTTGCAGCTGTCGTCGATATGCCTATAATCAGAGCATTCAGACCTATTTTATGAAAGTTCCTGAAGATATCATGATTTCCACCAATCTCACATCCAAGCAGAAATAGGAGAAGATAGATGGATACCTCCAACGAGACTACCCAGAAAGAGCGGAAGTTCCATCTTCTGCATAGTACACCGATAGCGCCACCTGAAAAAATAATAAGAAGCAGTTTAAGCATAGACTACTCGTCTTCTATTGCAAAATCACCGACAACAGCCTCTGTAAAGCTAATCAGATCACCAGGGGCTATCTCGACCTGAAGCCCGCGGACACCTGCACTTACGTAGATCGTATCGAAATCCAATGCGCTCGAGTGGATATATGTCGGATATCTTTTCTTCATTCCTATCGGAGAACAGCCTCCACGGATATAGCCGGTCGTGGGAAGTAGCTCTTTCATAGGAATCATCTCCACCTTCTTGTTCCCTGAAGCCTTTGCCAACGCCTTCAGACCGACTTCCATATTACCGGGTACTACGCAGACTAAAAGACCGTTTCTGTCACCGTAAAGGACCAATGTCTTGAAGACTTTTTCAATTGGCTCACCAAGACTCTGTGCAACATGTGATGCTGCCAGATTGTTCTCGTCCACCTCATAAGGGATGAGTTTATATGAGATATGCGCCTTGTCTAACAGACGGGCAGCATTTGTCTTTTCCACCTTTGTTTTCATGTCACAAAATTACTACTTTTGTGGTATGAAAAAGAAAAAAATTGTTGTTCTGACCGGTGCCGGAGTCAGCGCTGAAAGCGGAATCAAGACTTTCAGAGACAGTAACGGCTTGTGGGAAAACTACCCTGTGGAGGATGTTGCTTCCATAGAGGGTTGGTATAGAGACAGGGCCTTGGTCCTTGCTTTTTACAACGCACGAAGGAGGGAGGTGGCTGCTACACAGCCCAATGCCGCACATTTGGCCATTGCTTCCCTTGAGAAAGATTACGATGTTACCGTCGTAACACAGAACATCGATAACCTTCACGAAAGGGCAGGCAGCAGCGATATCATCCATCTTCACGGAGAGATAACCAAGGTACGTCCTGAAAATTGTTATAATGAAAGAGACGGTTTCTCAGTAAAGCATGTAAAAGATATAGGTTACAGGGATATCAATATCGGAGATCTGTCAGATGATGGAGTACAGCTCAGACCTCATATTGTGTGGTTCGGAGAGCCTGTTCCTAATATAGATAAGGCCGCAGAAGAGGTCGAAAAGGCTGATTGCCTGCTGATTGTTGGAACCTCTATGCAAGTATATCCTGCTGCAGGGCTCTATCTGTACGCTGGTTCGTCAACCAGTA
>CALZHC010000023.1 GCA_945787505.1 uncultured Alistipes sp. | reverse complement strand
TTGGCAACGGGAGTGCAGTGAAAATGGAATCAAGAATACAGTAAAATCGGAATCAACGATGCGTCTGAAATAGCCGCACTTCACGCAACTTATCATCGCCTTGGCGACTTCCTCGACAGTGTTTGAGAAACCCGGTATCCAAGTGAAGAGCCAATGATACTTTCCCCAGCCTTGCAGTCGCTTCTGACCTTTGTATGGCTTCATACCTGCAGGGCGAAAGCCGTATGCCGCCTTGAATGGCAATTCGCGTAGTTCTCGTTCTGTCTTCGCTTTTGTCTGCGACCAGAACTGACGCGATGTTTCACTCGTTCCTGCACCGCTGACATAGATAAACACAAACTCTCGCTTTGGTCCGATTGCCGCAGCAAAGTGCATTGTAATCTCGTGCTATTGCCCGCACAGAAGAAGCAAGCGTCATAATCCTGCAACTTCGGATCATCTACGGGCAGAGTCATAAAGTCCTCCACGATATACTCTTCGAGCTTGGGGTGTGCAATCTCGCATGGGCGACGGCTTACACTCAGCACCTTCCTGTAAGTATAATCTTCATCTCTATTTTACTTTTTTAGTATCAACTTCATTGATGCGAATATCTCTTCAGCCTCTTTCTTGTTGAGTCCGGCTTTAACGGCAACAACAATCAAATCATCTTTCGTTGGCTCTATGCTATCGTTTATAGATGTAGTGCGATAGCCATTTATTCCATCGCTTGGTAAAAGGTCGTATGCAGGAGAGAAGTGCCATTCACTATCCCTATAGATAAACGCAAAGTTCTTGGCGTGGTCATCTTTGTTCTCTATCAAATAGTTGAATACCATCAAGCGATACACTTTCCATAATTCAGCAACACTATGGGTAAGCGCAGCACATACCTGAAAAATGTGCGAATAGTCGATACTTGGCATACGATAGTCAGCCCCGATAAGTCCAGCGATACTTGCTACATGTAGTTTGCCGTTTTGTGTACGGTCAAAGCGTTCTACGCCAAAATACTTATCCTCAAAGAGTCGGGTTTCAGGCATCTCAATACCACACTCTTTGGCAAGTAGTGAATAGTTGTACTCATCACGGCCTATGCGCTTGGGGTCTCGTTTAGCACGGAACTTAACCAACCACTCCTTACCCTCATAGCGAGTGAAAATCTTTGGACGGGCGCCACCGGGGGAACCGCCTCGATGCTGAAACTCCTCTATGCTCTCACCAGTATAATCATCACTATCAAGAATCTGCTCAGCCTCTATTGCTAACTTCTCAAAGTCGGCATACTCTTGTTTTGTAACGACACTTTTGTCTGGTCTAAATTCCAATGCACCTCGTCCCGTCGAGCCGACCAATGCGAGGCGGTCAAGAAGGGTTAGGTTGCGAGGATTTAGACCTTGCTGCTGTAAATATCTGTCGAGTATAAGCAGACCCCAGCCGTCTGGTAGACAGTCATCAAATACTCCAAATCCACCATCAAAAGGTCGTGGTTTGGCAATGAAAACGCCACTACGCAATGGCAGTTCAAATGGAGAAATCGAAAAGCCAGACGCTAACCACTCTGCGGCATATTCAAAAGCGCACATGCCCTCCTTGGTCAGCGCCAAACGACCAACCAGTTTGTCGGCATATATAACCTCAATCTGTTTAATGCTATTCATTTTTCTTCCCTCGTTTACGATTGACACTTTGTTCGTTCAGCACATCATCAAGCGATTGATAATGCTTTTGAGCAAAAAGCGCGTTAAACTCATCAAGGCAGTTCAGTGCAAAACCGATTTGAAGAAGTCCACGCAACGATATCTCGCCAGTCTGCTCAAAACGGCGATAGGTGGCAAACTTAACTCCTGCCCTAGATGCCAATCCCTCCTGTGTCAGATTTAATTCCAGACGGCGAGTCTTGACTCTTGATGCAATCTGCATTGCCACATCACTTGGATTAGTGATATTAAAAGATAATATATTATTCATAATTTATGTTTTATCCGCCAACGAACAATATCTTATTCATTGCAATTATAATAACTTTATACAAATAATGCAAAAATGCCACACTTATTTCTTTTGTTGGCAGTTAAAAAATGTCGTGAATCGTGCGGAATCTATTATCGGTATTTGTACTGTCGATGATGTCCCCGATGCTCGTACGATATGGAAGTATCGAGAAGAACTGACACTATTTTGTACAATTAATGCTCCAGCAAGAACTTTGGTTTTGGCAACGGCATCAAGTCCATCCCGCTATATGCAGCATTCTGCATTGAAGCCGAGTAAACTTAAGGATTATTCGTTTTTCCAGCAACCTCCAGCAGCTCTGATAGCACAAAATGGGGCTTCTATCTTTGAAGGGGAATAAAAATGTGACCAAATGCGACCAAAATTGGTGAATGTAAAAAAGAAAGACTTCATAAGTGCTTAATAATTAGCAACTTATAAAGTCCATTCAGTGCCTCGGACGGGACTTGAACCCGTACAGGCATTGCTGCCCACAGGATTTTAAGTCCTGCGTGTCTACCAATTCCACCACCAAGGCATTATCCGGTTTTGCCATGCAGAGTGCAAATATAGTAAAATTCTTTATATACCGTTCAAAAAAGTCTTCGCTATCCCCTTTTCCTGTACGAAAGCATCGCCCAGGCGAAAATAATTACGAAAAATACAACCAAAGGATAGATATATTGCATAAGATCCGCAAGAGTACTGCCTTTTAGATAAATAAGCTTCATAATCTCGGCAAAATATGTCATCGGATTAATGGCAGCTATGACTTGAGCCCACTCAGGCATACTGCTGATCGGAGTCAGGATGCCGCTCATCAGGATAATGATGATGATAAGGAAGAACATGGTAAACATGGCCTGCTGCATAGTCGAAGAGTAATTGGAGATGAGCAGCCCCATGGCTGAGATCCCTAATATGAAGAATATAGAAATTCCATAAAGAAGAAAAATACTTCCTTTTGGCTGTAATCCGAACATCAGATATGAAACGAGAATCGCAATGGAGAGCACTATAACCCCGATAATCCAATAAGGAATGAGTTTACCTGCAATAAATGCGAATTTGGACACAGGTGTAACATTTATCTGTTCTATGGTTCCAGACTCCTTCTCTGCTACAATATTCATAGATGGAAGGAAACCTACCAAGAGAGTAACAATAAGGACAATAAGAGCAGGAATCATAGGAATCTTATAATCCATTGAAGGATTGAACCAATAATATGGCTCGACAGAAATGCCTCCCATGGTATTGAGAGATATCGCCCCTTGCGCGAAGTTCATCTGTGCTGCAAAGTCAATAATAATCGCATTAAGATACGACGTACCGAATCCCGCCTTACTGCCATTGACAGCATTTGCAAGAACCATCAGAGATGACGTACGGTCATTGACGAGTTCTTTTTCAAAGCCGTTAGGAATCTCTATAACCATATCTGCGACACCGCTGCTAATATGGTCATTTGCCTCCCTCTTGTTCATCGCAACGGCTGTAATATTGAAATAAGAGGTAGAAGATATCTTGTTTATAAGTTTGGCGGAGAGAGGAGTGTGATCATAGTCCAGAACAGAGATATTGACACTCTTGATCTCCATGGTAGTAGCCCATGGAAAAACCAGCATAACCAGAGCCGGCAACAATGGTATGAGAACCAATAGGAAGCGATCCCTCCAGATTTGCTTGAATTCTTTTTCTATAAGATACTTTATCATAACCTGTTCTTGAATGTCAAAATACTTGCACTTACAATCACTACCAAAAAACCGCACAATATCAGGACACTGTCCATACAGTAACGTATATCCAGTCCCTGAATCATCATAACCTTCATAGCCTCTATATACCATTTGGCCGGTATAAAATGTGAGACATATTGCAAAACCACAGGGATACTCTCAATCGGGAAAAGCATACCGGAAAGAAGAAGAGTAGGAAGCATAAAAACCATACTTGAGATAAGGATTGCCTCCTCCTGTGTATTCACTATTGTGGAAACGAATATTCCGAGACTCAGAGAGACCATGATGAAGAGCATGGAGACAACGATAACCCAAAACAGACTTCCGGAGAGTGGTACTTTGAGAAGATGGACAGAGAGAAAGATAATAGTCACAAGATTCACCACTGACAATGTGAAATATGGTATCGCCTTGGCCAGGATTATCGATACCGGCTTGACCGGGCTCACAAGCAACACCTCCATTGTCCCTCTCTGTTTCTCCCGTACGATTGAGACTGAGGTCATCATCGCGCAGACAAGCATAAGTATCATTCCCATAACACCTGGAACGAAATTGAATGAGCTCTTCATCTGTGGATTATAAAGCATCTTGGTGTTTACATTAATCATCACAGGGGGGAGCAGAGTCTCTGTGGCATTCAGCATACTCTCCATCATCAATTCCTGCCGGCAGGAGGCGATAATACTGTTCAGATAAAAGGTTGCCATCTGACCTATGTTCATATCTGTACCGTCAACCAGAATCTGAATTGCACCCTGACCATCGTGAACCACCCTATGGTAAAAGTTCTCTTCAAATGCTATGATGACCTGAGCTTTGTTACTGAGCATCACCCTTTCGAAGCCTGACTTCTCCTTTATGTAGTGAGATACAGTAAAATAGGGACTTGCATCGACCTGAGTAACTATTCTTTCGGTGATTACATCCATTGACGGGGCATAAACTGCAACCTTTACACTTTTGAGCTCTGTCGAAAGCGCAAAACCAAATAGCAGAATCATCACCACCGGCATTACCAACAGCACCATCAGTGTTCTGGTATCCCTGAGAATGTGGCTGAACTCCTTCTTTACAAAGGAGATGAATGTTCTGAAACTTTTCATTCGTCCCTTTTGGCCCTCCTTGCCAAAGTATGGAAAACCTGATCCATATTATCAGAGTTATACATCTCCTTCAGACGAGCTGGTGTATCAAGTGCCTCAATACGGCCATCAACCATGATTGACACTCTGTCACAATACTCCGCCTCGTCCATATAATGTGTTGTCACGAATATGGTTATTCCCTGTTCTGCAGCATCGTAGATCATCTCCCAGAAACCTCTTCTGGTAGCTGGATCCACCCCACCGGTCGGCTCGTCCAGAAAGACAATCTTCGGATTGTGTATGATGGCTACTGAAAATGCCAGTTTCTGCTTCCATCCCAATGGGAGAGAGCGGACAAGGGAGTTCTTCTGCTTACGCAGGTCGAGCCTATCCAAAAGCAACTCCGTCTTACGTTCTATCTCATCCTCCTTCAAGCCATATATTCCTCCGAACAAGCGTATATTCTCCCAGACCTTCAGGTCTTCGTAAAGTGAGAATTTCTGGCTCATATAACCGATCTCCCTCTTTATCCTGCGCACATGCCACTTGAGGTCATAACCGGCTATACAGACTTGACCGTCAGTCATTGTGCTGATTCCACACAACATCTTCATTGCAGTGGTCTTTCCGGCGCCGTTAGCCCCGAGAAAACCGAAAATCTCCCCTTTATGAACGGTAAAGGATATGTGATCCACAGCGGTAAAGTTTCCGAACTGTTTGGTAAGCCCCTCTGCCCTGATAACATCTCCTTCGCTGAGAAAACCCTCCTCCAAAGGTTGTATGAATTTCCTGAACTTCATGATTATCTGTTTATTGTGTCAAGATACATGTAGCAATCCTCTATATTCGGGGCGATCGACTTTATTTCCACATCATCAAATCCCCTGGCAAGCAGGCTTGAGTGCAGAGAGCCTATTACATCGGCAGATACAGATTTGTTCATAACAATATGATGAGTATCACCAAATGCAAAACAGCTGTGGACTCTGTCATCCGCCCTGAGCGCCTTGAGAAGGGCTGGCATCCTGCTTCCTTTCACGCTCAGAAGTGTCCTGTCAAATTTAGAGATAATGCCGGAGGGGGAGTCCGTATCCATGAACGACCCATTGCGGATAAGGGCTATCCTGTCACAAAGAGTTGCCTCATCCATGTACGGAGTGGAAACAATTATTGAGAGCCCCTGCTCCTTAAGCCTCTTGAGCATGGCCCAGAACTCTTTTCTAGAGACAGGATCGACACCGGTTGTAGGCTCGTCAAGAAAAAGGACATCAGGTCGGTGGATAAGGGCACAAGAGAGCGCCAACTTCTGTTTCATACCTCCGGAAAGGGCTCCGGCCTTACGCCTTTCAAAGGGTTCTATCTGAGAATAGATATCCTTGACTGTTTCATAATTATCCTTAAGATTGGTCCCGAATAGGGTCGCGAAAAAATTGATATTCTCCCTGACGCTCAAATCCTGATAGAGGGAAAACTTTCCAGGCATATAACCGACCCTCTTACGTATCTCCTTGTAGTCCTTTACTATATCATATCCGCATACAGAAGCTGTTCCCGAATCAGGCAGGATCAGAGTGGTAAGTATCCTGAACAAAGTGGTCTTCCCGGCACCATCCGGACCGATAAGCCCAAAGAGTTCCCCTTTATCGACACTTAACGATACCCCCTTCAAGGCACGGACCTTCCTGGAATAACTTTTGGCAATATCTTCAGCGACAACTGTAAACATCAGCGGAATTTTACATCTCCATACATCCCTATTTTCACATAGCCGTCATTTACAAAAGAGATCTTGACAGCGTAGACCAAGTTCACCCTTTCGTCTCTGGTCTGAATCGTCTTGGGTGTAAACTCCGCTGCATCAGATATCCACGAGACACGGCCCTGGTACTCTCTCTGACCTTTTCCCGAATCATCTGCATAAATCGTAACAGACTGTCCCAACTTAACATCTGCAAGCTGTGAAGCAGATATATAGGCTCTGAGTGTCATATTGGATACATCTGCGACCTTAAAAAGAGGCCTTCCGGCTCCTGTTAGTTCTCCAGCCTTCGCATATCTTACAAGTACTGTTCCTGTAATCGGTGAAGTCACTCTGCACCTTGCGAGTCTTTCGTTAACCTGTTCGATTTGCGTCTGCAACGAGAGCACTTCTGCATCTATGGCCGCATTTGCCTGATTTAGCGATGCTACAGTCGCTTCATATTCACTTTCGAGAATAGATATAGAGGAGTTAAGGTCATCAAGCTGCTTCTGGTTTGCAGATTTGGCATCTATGAGGTTCTTGACCCTTTTGCGCTCCTTCTTATTCACTTCTATTCTTTGGGAAAGAGATGCAGTCTGCACGGTAACGTCCACTTTCTTGGTCAACGCAGCCTGAATACCGGCTTCTATGCGGCGTTTCTGAAGGTAGAGCTGAACGGTGTCTATCAACCCGTATTCCTGTCCTGCATACAAGAGAGAACCCTCTGTCACATTCAATTCTATTATTCTGCCGTCAGCCTCAGACGACACTGTAACCTCTTCTGCTTCAAAAGTTCCAGAAGCATCGTAATCGTTGTGATTCCCGCCGCACGATACAACACAGCTCAATGCGGCTGCAGCAACCAAAAGAAATGATTTTCTCGTCATTACGTTTTATATCTTAGCCTTTAAATGTTTTTTATATTCTTTAATTCATAAAGAGACTTCATAAGTTCGATCTTATGAAGAATGAGCTGTTTCTTTGCTACATCCTCCTTACTTATGCTATGTATCAGATCAGTTGCATTCTTCGTGCCGTTCTCAACTCCTGTCTCGACAGACTTACGAATTTTCTCCATCAGCTTCACTATCTCTGAATCATCATTTACGACACTTATATACCTTCTTACTTCAGAGACCTTTTCGTTTGCCTGAAGCATATTGTTATACAGAAATGTCTCCCGTACGGCCTCTACCTGCTGCTTGTTGTATTTTACCGCCTTTTTCCCGTAGCTGATACTGTAGAGTTCGGAGATATTCCACTGTAGTGATACACCTGCAATAGCATAAGGTCTGAAGGAGTCATTGAATATGTCAAAAGCAGGACGGCCGAATCCTCCTCGTGCAAAGAGCTTGAGTTCCGGCATTCCTCCGGCTATCCAATATTTGAGCTGAGTATCAATCTGTTCCAGCCTTGCATCGTACAATTCCAATTCAGGTCTTTTTACCTGTGCTGAAATAATCGTATCGAGAAGATACTCCATGTCAACATTCTCATCCAGAGGAGCAACGAGCATATCAGGAGAGTCTATCTTGACTCCTGTCATAAGAGAAAGCATTCCAAGATATGCCTCAAGTCTGGATTCTACATCCGCTACATTTTGTTTTTGAGTGAGTATCTCTACCTGGATCAGATCCAGATCAGAATCATTTGCCACACCATTGCGTATGCACTCCACTACCCTTTCGTACTCATTGTCCAGCTGATCAAGCATAATATCTGTAAGACGCCTCTGTTCCTTCAGAAGCAGTATGCCGAAATAGATTCCGTTTACCTGTTCACGAAGGGAGTACATGTTGATATTGTGCTCTTGCTTGTCAATCTTCGACTTGGCCTTGATATTTGCCCTTTCCGCTGCTATCTCTCCGCCATCCCACAGTACCTGAGATACTTCAATTACAGTATTATAGTGGTCTCGACTATAGTCAGGTGCCACCACGCCGTCAGGCAGGAAAGGAAATGTCAGCGACTCCGTCTGCCATGAGGCGGAAGCCGAGAATGAGATTTGGGGAAAGTATTTTGTATAGGCATTCTTCAATGTAAACTCCTCAGCTTTTTCGAGAAGATCGTACCTTTTTACGAGAGGGTAGTTCATATCTACGAGCCTGTAACACTCTTCCAAGGTATAAATCTGCTGTGCTTCAAGCTTATAAAGCTGGGAGCACAGCAGCAGGAACGGCAGTATTGTGTATAAGAATCTTTTCATATTTACTATAAGGCAAATAAACCGCAAATTTAATATTTTTTCGTATACAAAAGGTTTTGTCAGTTTTTTTTTGAGTCAACCCACGTTTATGCTATATTTGTAGTTAAAAACTAACCGAAAAAAAAATAGATACATTATGAGCAGAAAACTATTTTTAAAACCAGTAGTTATCTTCTCTGTTCTTTTTATGATTTTTTCTTGCGTAAAACAAGAGTACGACCTTGATAATCTGAACACCGAGATAACAATTGCAGGTGATGGTATTACTGTACCATTGGGAAACACTCTGCCGGTCAAGAGTTCTGACTTGCTCAAACAAATAGACTCCAGCCTGGTTTGCATTTTGGATGATGGAACTTTAGCCCTGACTATCTCTGACTCCACATCTCTCGGAGAGTATCTTCCTGACATTTCATCTATGATTTCATTCCCCGATATCGGCGCAGAGACTTCGTTTGATGTACCCTTTATCGTCCTTCCTGAAGAGATTTCGATTGACATTTCACAGAAATTCGAAATCACTGTCATAGATGCAAGTCAAGTACGTCCCGAGATTGTCGCAATAGACCATGTAATATTTAACGATGTTTATTTTGTTCTTGACTACTCTTTCCTTAACATTCCAGAAACAGGTGCTGCAATTGACTTTGATGCGAATCTTCAAATTGAAATGCCCTCATTAATTCTTTTGGATCAAAACGATTCCAGAGTCAACGGCAATATTGTAACACTTACTGCTCCATACAAAAACGGCAGATTCGATGTTGACCCCGTCCGTATTGAAGGTTTCAGCCTTGCGGAATATGATTTTTCTTCAGGAACAGATCTCACAAAAGAGATTGTAATATCTGGAAAAATAAATGTTAGCGGAGAGATTACAGATCCTTCTGTCCTCGGAACATCGATAACTAACGAGATGATTATTGAAATATCAAAAATCAACGTCAGCAATATTTCAGGAAATATAGATTATAGGACAGACCCTATAGCAAAGAAGATTAATCTGGACAATCTCCCTGAGTTTCTGAAGAGCGATGACATCTGTCTGGATCTTTACAATCCCTACATATTGATTGATGCACAAACAAATATCGGAATTCCAATGCAGGCTGATGTGGTCATAAATGACGCCATAGATGCTTCTATTGAATTCCCTGTATCTTCATCTTGTTATGATTTCGTAAGCGAAAAGTATTGGCTCGGTATTAACACCGGCGACATCCCCAAAGACTTTACTTTCGTTGAAATCGATAACCTGAGCTCTATTTTGAAACCTATTCCTGATGAATTGAACATTATTCTTAATGCCAACACCATCAAGGAAGAAGAGGCATTATTCGAGACAGCAGCTTCTTACGACATGGATGTAAAGTATCAGGTGGTGCTGCCTTTTGCATTCGGAAGCGACTTCAGTTTTGTTTACAAGGACTCCATAGCTATCTCTAAAGATATTTCTGATGCTCTTAAAGCCACTGCTTTACAGCTCGGTGGCAAGTTCATAAACGGGTTCCCTCTTCAGCTTGATCTCGAAGTCAGTCTGATTGACCAGGACAACAATACCATTGAACTTGATATGCCTGCATACCAGAGGATCAGCTCATGCAATCCGGACGGTACTCCCTCTGAATCCGAATTGCAACTTGACATAAAACTGAAGGATAGCAAGTACCAGGGTACAATAAAAGCCATTGGATTCAAGGTTAGTGCAACACCAGAAGAGGCAGTCGGTGTGGCTTTGACAAAGGATGCCTATCTGCAGCTTTTCCTCACTGCTATATTCCCAGAAGGAATAACACTTGATTTAGAGAATTACAAATAACAGAATACCATGCGTAAAAGATATATTATTTTAGTCCTTTGCTTACTGACAAGTGTTTTCTGTTCTTACGGACAGACACTCAGAAGCAGCTATTTTCTGGACAACTCTCTATACAGATACAGGCTTAATCCTGCATTTGCCCCCAATGCTGACTACTTCGGATTACCGATTATATCAAACACCGGAGTAGGTGTCTACAGTAATCTCGGACCTGCCAACGTACTGTTTCCCAAAAACGGTGAACTCTACACATTCCTAAACAGAAATGTCACACTAGAGGAGTTCATGAGCAAACTGCCTGCAACACCTGCTGCAGATGTGAGCTTCGACACAGATCTTCTGTCATTCGGTTTCTATTCCAGCAAGTACTCCTACTGGACAGTAAATTTCGGACTCTCAATGGATGCAGGTATAGGCATCTCTCGTGATTTTCTGGAATTTATAAAGAGCGGAGCCCCTGACAAATCCAGAAAATATAAACTTGACGGATTCAATGCAAATGCCCTTGCTTCACTAAGTGCCTCAATTGGTTATTCAAGAGAGCTGTCAAATTTGGTAAAAGGCCTCAGAGTCGGAGGTGCTGTCAAATTGTATATTCCAGCAGCCTATATGTCACTGGACCTTGGTGATTCTTATCTTGAACTGAGCGATGAAAAATGGGTGGTAAATGCCAATGCAAACGGCCTGATATCTTCATCTTTCTTCAGACTCGTTCCTCCCAAAGCGCCGGGACAGGCTCCTGATTACACATTCAACACCAGTAATATCGCACCTGCCGGATACGGGTTCTCCATCGATTTCGGTATCGAGTACAGATTGAGCGTGGGGTCTATTATGGATGGTCTCTCTATTTCAGCATCTGTTGTCGATTTAGGAGCCCAGTTCCTCTCGGCGAAATATATCCAGACGCTGCACTCCGCAGGAAATGTCGAATATAATGGTTTTAAGGATATAGATGCAAGCAAACTTGACCAGATGAATTTCAAAGAGACTCTCAACCAGCTCTCGGAAGATTTTTTAGCTCTTGCAAACTTTGAAGAGAAGGTTACAGAAAACGGCATTCAGATACTCTCCACTCCTAAGGTGTATGCAGGCGTTGAAATGCCTTTCCTTAACAATATAATGAGTCTCGGAGTGCTGTACACCGGTAAATTCTCCTACAACGGAAGAGTTACCAATGAATTGCAGCTCTCCTACTCACTTACTCCATGCAAATGGTTCAACCTCGGAGTAAGCTGGTCTTTCCTCAACAACTACAAATCATTGGGTTGGATCATGGAATTTTCTCCCAAGAGGGGCATAAACTTATACATCGGAAGTGACTATATGTTCTTTGATGTAATGCCTAAGTATTATCTTCCTGTAGACAAGATTTGGACTGATGTGAGATTTGGTATCACATTCAAGCTCGGTTCGAAATATATCTAATTATCTGCAAGCTTTCATTTTCAAAAGAACGACCTCTAAGTATTTGCTTACTTAGAGGTCATTCTTTATTTTGCGGCTTTCTGGGGATAATCGTTTTTGGGTCTGGCAACTGTCTGGCCCGGTTCTTTGCCGTATATGGATCTGTATATATTGTAGAAATCCCCTTTCTGATAAGCTATAACCAACTCCTCTGTCATCTTGTCTTCGCCTCCTGGATCATAGGGAGCCTTCATGTCCGACCCGAAAAGCTTTGCGACACCCTGCCAGAACCCTGCAGCAATCTTGCTCTTGTAGTTCTTTATGATTTCGTAGGGAGTAATGCCTGTTTCTCTGTCAATGAGTCTTAGCAAAAGTTTCCCCTGTGAAACTGTCATATCTCTGATAGCATCTTCAAAAGTATCAAACAGGCGGTCCTGAAGCTGGTTTATATACTTTTTCTGGTCACGTTTCCTCATCTGCTCCGCTGTAATGGTGGAATCTGCCTCGAAGAGTATCTCCTTTGCCACCAATGCATACGGATATACCTTGGCAAAATTATAGACCAGACGATAATACTTACGCCACTCCCTCCCCTTTCTCTTTGCGACAATAACAACAGGCTCTATTTCATCGTAATAGACCGTATCTGCTGCCGCCATGCAGAAGGGCATGACACAAGGAATCGCTGCACCCCTCAAACCAGACGGAAACGAGCAAACAAACAAGACAAGTGACACAAAAAGATGACACACTCTTCTTTTCATCCTTGATAGATCTTAAATAGCAAATCTCCTTTTCAGATTATTGCTGTTATTATATAGTAGAGCATAACCCCGGACGCTGTCAGCTTAAGACCTGTTCCAAATAGAAAACCGATGAACGAGCCTATTGCTGACTTTAAAGATCCGGTGAAGGATTTTCCTTCTACTATTGCCTCTGCAAGAAACGCACCAACAAACGAACCTGTTATCATCCCCAAAGGAGGAAAGAAGAATATCCCGACCAGCATACCTGCCGTGGCGCCCCTGGATGCAGCTTTGGATCCACCGCTGACCTTGGTGAAAAACGCGGGGACTATGTAGTCCAAGACTGTTACAATGATAGTGACAGCCAGCATTGTCCACATAAGGGTGGAGGAGAGCGACGAACTGACACTCTCGGGACCTAAAAAATAGAGTAGCGCAAGTGCGGCCAGACCAAGAGGAGGTCCCGGGAGGACAGGCACTATAGAGCCTATTACCCCGAGAACCCCCACCAGTACTGCCGATACGATTATCAGAAGTTCCATTGCTACATGGCCATTTCTGCTTCAACAGCCTCAGTCGTATGAGGAAGACGCTTGCTACCGAGCAATCTGCATCCTGTTTCAGTAATCAGAATGTCATCTTCGATTCTGATACCACCGAAATTGTAATACTTTTCTTCAAGTAGAGGGAAATTGATGAACCGGGTATTGATTCCTTCGTTTTTCCATTTTTCGATAAGTGCAGGAATGAAGTAGAGACCTGGCTCATCAGTAATTACGTGTCCAGGTTCGAGCATCTTGCCCATACGGAGTGAGCCGAGTCCAAACTGCGTAGAACGTTTGTATGTATCGTCGTATCCGACATAGTTCTCGCCAAGATCCTCCATGTCATGAACATCCATACCCATATTGTGTCCCAGACCATGAGGCATAAAGAGGGCGTGTGCTCCCTCTGCTACGATTTCATCCACATCACCCTTGAGGATTCCAACATTTACCAATCCCTGGGCTATGAGACGTGACATCTTCAGATGAACATCAGTGTATGTAATACCGGGACGTGATATTGAGATGACAAGGTCATTGGCAGCAGAGACAATATCATAGATCTCCTTCTGCTGAGTAGTAAATTTTCCTGAAGAAGGAAGTGTCCTGGTAAAATCTGAGCAGTAGTTTGAATTTGTTTCAGCACCGGCATCTATCACTAAAAGACGGCCTTCAGTCAGATACTGGTGATGAGAGTGGTTATGAAGAGTCTCGCCATTCTGCGAAAGTATTATGGGGAATGAAGGCATCAGACCCTGCGAAACTGCTATTCCCTCCATAATTCCGACAAGTTCTTGTTCAAGAACTCCGAGTTTTGCCATCTTCATGGCGGTGTAGTGCATTGCATATCCGATATCGCAAGCCTTATCGATCTCGGCTATTTCGCATGCCTCCTTCACAAGACGGAGTGAAACTACAGCTTTTATAAACTCTACTGAAGCACCTGCTTTCAGATCATCAAATCCGATTCCAAGCATCTTGTGAAGCTGGATCATATTATGGTAACGGTAAGGAGGGAGGTAATGGACCTTTCTTCCCTGATTGAGTGCCTTTGCAACATACTCCGAAAGATTCGACAGTGGAAGACTCTTTCCAACGCCGACAGATGCTGCCTTGTCCTTGATGAAAGGCTGTGGACCCATCCAGATGATATCATCAATATCGACATCGTTACCGAAAATTATCTCTTCATCTGAATCCAAATCGATAATAGCAGCCAGATCTGGATCAGTAAGTCCGAAGAAATAATTAAAGGTACTATCCTGACGATATCTGTAGGTGTTACCGGGATAATTCACTGAAGCTTCTGAAGTTCCCAGAAAGAGGAGTATACCGTTGCTCATTTTGGATTTAAGAGCAGCTCTTCTTTTTACATAAATCTCTTTTTCAAACATAATATGAACAGTTAAATAATTATCAATATCTCTACAAAGGTAAGAAAAAAAAGCGACCCCATACTCCGGGGTCGCCCTTTATGTAGAGAATATTTCTTTTGACTACTTGGTTGCGTTTTCGAGACGTTTCATCATGACAAACATAAAGATTGCAGAGATGAGACAGAGCACGAGGAATACAGACCATACGGCTGTGAGGTTGAGACCACCCCAGAGGAATCCTCCTACTGACACGAGCATATTACCAATAGCTGTAGCTACGAACCAGCAACCCATCATCATACCCTTGTACTTGGGAGGAGCAACTTTCGATACGAAAGAGATACCCATAGGTGAAAGGAAGAGTTCTGCAAATGTGAGAACAAGGTATGTGCAGATAAGGACATAAGGAGAAACAAGAGTAAGTTCTCCACCGTCTGCTGCAAGCTGAGCCTGAGCATCAGGAGTGTTGAGTCCTATAGAGCAGAACGCCATTACAGCGAAACCTAATGCTGCAATCACCATACCATAGGCAATCTTGCGAGGAGCAGAAGGTTCTTTACCTTTCTTTGCAAGTGCTCCGAATACCGCCATTGATACAGGGGTGAGGGCTACAACATAGAAGGGGTTGAACTGCTGGAAAATAGGTGCACTGAGTTCTTTGCTTCCAGAAATGTTGAAATATTTAATTACAAGGACTGCAAGTGCTGCAATGAAAACGAGTGCCGAGATTGCCTTGGCATTCTTGCTTTCGCTCTGGAAGATTGAGAATGCAGCATATACAGCTACGATAACAAGGGCAAGGTTCCATACGCTGAAGAACATTGTGGTGAAACCTTCTGCACTCTTTTCTGTGAATTCGTTAGCGAAGTATGTAAGTGTAAGACCGTTCTGGTGGAATGCCATCCAGAAGAAGATAACCACTGCGAAAACGAGGAAGAGAGCGACCATTCTGGATTTGGTCTGTGCAGGAGTAAGTTCCTGAACGGGAGCTGCATCCTTAACAGCTGCATCCTTCTTGCCACCTTCTACGTGACGGAAAGTGGGACGGAAAGCGAAGTAAATCAGAATAGAGAGAATCAATGCTGCACAAGCCACCATGAATGCGAAGTGGTAAGCATCATTTAGTGCATATCCAAATTTTTCCTGAGCATAACGAGTGATTTCCACTGCCGCTGTAGGAGCGAAGAGGGCACCAATGTTGATAGCCATATAGAAAAGAGAGAATGCAGAGTCGCGTTTATCAGCATATTCAGGGCTGTCGTAAAGGTTTCCGACCATTACCTGAAGGTTACCTTTAAACAGACCGGTACCTACACTGATAAGGAGAAGTGCTGCAAACATTGCAACCATCGCAACTGTTCCGCTTCCAAGAGGAACAGAGAGAAGGAGGTATCCGAGGAACATTACGGAGATACCTATTGTCACCATTTTACCATAACCGAACTTGTCAGCAAGCATACCACCGAAGAGGGGCATGAAATAGACCAATCCGAGGAATGTAGAGTAGATTGCACCAGCTGTACCAGCTTCCAATCCGAAATTTGCACGAAGGAAGAGGGCAAATACGGCAAGCATTGTGTAATAACCGAAACGTTCACCGGTATTTGCAAGAGCAAGTGCAAAAAGAGCTTTAGGTTGTCCTTTAAACATTGTAAATTAAATTTTAATATTATTAGTGATTGAATTTGCACGAACAATTTCGCAAAGATATTATTTCTTTTTGTTTTTCCTAACACTCTCAAGTCTCTCTGTGGCATTATCTATCACAGAAATAGTTGATTTGTCACTAAGGAAAACAGAATAGAGGCCTTGCTCCTCCTGTGCAGGGTCACCCATATAATCGTCACCCGGTTCCCACATAAGATGTGTTGCCAGAGCTGTTCCTCCCCAGGCCCAGAAATTGCATCCTGCTACAATTCCATCATTTTCAGCCTCGGAGATAATCTGGTCAAACATCACCTTGTAGTATCTGTCTCTAAGTGATACAGAGACCTCAGGAGAGAATTCCACACCATTGCGCGGGAAGCCGAACTCTTCGAGCGTGAGAGGCTTGCCCACCTGCGCTGCAATTTCTTTATGCTCATTGAAATATTTCAAAGAGAGCTCTATTCCCCTGTCAAGGGTTCCTTCAAGGTCATCTTTTGAAGACCATCCCCAATTGAATGGCCATATATGGATATTGAAATAGTCGATATTTTCAAGTTCTCCAAGTCTCCTCCACAAGTCAATATCCACTTCACAGCCATACTTTCCCTCGCTGCCTATAGAAACCATATGGTTAGGGTCAATGGATTTTATCAGTGTGGCACAATGGTCTATCCACCGGGCAAAAGCCTCTTTGTTCTCTTTTCCGAAACACCTTGGTTCATTGCAGATTTGCCACGAAAAAATAGCCGGATCTTCGGAGTAAGGCTTTCCGGTAATGGTGTTTACCCTTGAGACCACTGTCTTTATATAGTTATCAACCATAGAGCGAGCTGAGTCAGACTTCATATAGTTGTTGACATAGCTTACAAAAGTATTGTAACCGTCTATCCTCGGTATGGGTGCCTCACCAAATCCAGCCCAAGTGAGGTATTGCGAATAACCTCCGCTCCACTCCCACGAGTTATTAAAGTAGATAACTGCCTCCATATCCCTTTTACCAAGTTCATAAAGGAAATAATCAAGCCCCCTGAGCAGAGTATCATTGAAGACCCCGGGCGCAGTCTCCATAAGCGGCTGTATCTTACATGGGAGAAGTTTGTCACCCTGTCCTCCGGCAAGTACTCTCAAATTGCTTATTCCTAACTTTTTAAGACTGTCAAGCTCAGCGCACAGCCTTTCCCTGTTTCCACCGCTGCCCTCACTTGCTAAAATAGGGCCATACCAAAGGTTGGTCCCGATGAAGTAATAAGGTTCATTGTTCTTGATAAACTGGCCATTTCTGACAGAAACTATAGTGGATTCTGCATTTTGCCAAGTACAGGAGACGGCACATGCAAGAAGCGACAACAATAACAACAATCTTCTCATAAGCATATTATTTTTTTCTAAACAAACGTCTTACCCATAATCTGAACCGATATGAAGCTGTCCAAGTCTTTGAAATAAAGCGCCATAGTCGGGATGTAGCCACAAAAGGAGTCCCCCCAAAGCAGGTCCCCTTTACGACAATGCCCACGACATCAGAAACAGTTGCCCTTTCATAAGGGGCATAACAGCCGTCTCCCCTCAGAAGCAAAAGAGTACCCCAGACATGGACAACCCTAAGAAGGCGATATGTGGCAGCATCGCGATACCTGAACAGGACGATATCCCTCCTGCGAAGTGTCATTCTGTCTTCACCCTGCGAACTATTTTTTCTTTTTCTTCTGGAAACCCTATTATGTCTGTCAATAATCTCTTCATCGCTGTCACTCAGTACTTCACAATTTTTTATTGGGGCAAGGACCAGAGAATCCCTGCCAAGGGAAAAGAAAGGCCTCAGACTCAATCCCCGGGCAGTCACAGTAACGAACTCTCCCCGCTGCAGGGCAGCAACGGCATCGCTATAATCTTCGAAATAGAGAGGTTCAGATTTTCTGTACATCTTAATAAAGCATTTAAACTACAAATATACTAAAATATCACAATATCAGGACCTCCGGAGAGAGAGATACACCGAATTTCTTGAATACGTCATCTGCCACCAGACGCGATAGAGCAGCAATTTCTTCTCCCGTAGCACCCGAAAGATTAACAATTACCAAAGCCTGCTTTTCATAGACGCCGGCCCTTCCCAAGGACTTACCCTTCCACCCGCACTTTTCAATGAGCCAACCAGCGGAAAGTTTGACGGGACCGGTTCCCGAGTTATCACCAAAGCCCGGAATATCAGGCCATTTTTGCTTTAGAGACTCAAACAAAGATCTCTCCACGAGAGGATTTTTGAAAAAACTGCCGGCACTTCCAAGAGTTGATACATCCGGAAGTTTGGATCTGCGGATTCTGCAGACAATATCGCGGATATGAGAGAGTGAATCCGCCCCCTCGGCAAGAGCAGCCTGTTGCAAGGCACTATACGACAGATTGAACGATTTTTCGGTTGAAAGTCTGAATGTTACGAATGTCACGGTGAGATCCCTGCATTTCTTGAACAGAGAGTCCCTGTAACCATATCCGCACTCATTAACGTCAAAGGTCCTGTATAGACCCTCTCTCATATCAAAACAACGTACAGAAGCTATGATATCCTTTACCTCGGTGCCATACGCCCCGATGTTCTGAACAGCGGCAGAACCTGTCAATCCAGGAATAAGAGAGAGGTTTTCTGCTCCGTACCATCCGTTCTCAACGCATTGTGACACAAAATCATCCCACACCACACCTGCACCGACCTTTACCAGAACCTCAGTGTCAGAGGAATCAAGCACTTGTATACCGCTGATGCTGCAATGCAGAAGAGTTCCTTCAAAATCACCGGTGAAAAGGATATTGCTTCCCTGCCCTATCTGCAATACGGGAGAAGGGAGCTCTCCCTTCTGGACAAGGTTCAGAATGTCACACAACTCCTGCTCGGTATCATACTCCACCAAAGCACTGCACCTACCATCGACACCGAATGTATTATAAGGTAAAAGAGAACAGTTTCTGTATATTTTCATATCAGTCAATTCTGGTTATACGTGCCCCGAGGGCATTCAGACGCTCTTCTATATTTTGGTAGCCTCTGTCAATCTGACCAATATTGTGTATCGTACTGGT
Source organism: uncultured Alistipes sp. (assembly GCA_945787505.1). Lineage (GTDB taxonomy): Bacteria > Bacteroidota > Bacteroidia > Bacteroidales > UBA932 > Coprenecus. Next base: position 3,811 of record CALZHC010000023.1, on the reverse strand, counting down.
TCCCGAGGCTCCCATAGCTGCTATCACCATGGCGATACCTGCCCTGATGTCCGGAGAGGTCATCTCTTTTCCACGAAGTTCCATAGCGTGGTTGTGACCGATGACTACTGCCCTGTGGGGATCACACAAAATAATTTGAGCACCCATGTCAATGAGTTTGTCAACAAAAAAGAGACGGCTTTCAAACATTTTCTGGTGAATCAGAACGCTCCCCTTGCACTGTGTGGCTACCACAAGCATAACACTGAGAAGGTCAGGAGTAAGTCCTGGCCAGGGAGCATCGGCTACAGTCATTGTCGAACCATCGAGGAACGTACTTATAGCATATTCCTCCTGAGCAGGAACGAAGATATCATCATCCCTCTGCTCCAGCTGAATACCAAGTCTTCTGAAACTCTCCGGTATTATGCCTAAATTGGCATACGATACATTCTTGATAGTAATCGCACTGCGTGTCATAGCCGCCATACCTATAAAACTTCCCACCTCGATCATATCGGGAAGCACAGTGTGCTCTGTTCCGTGCAGTTCATCGACACCATTAATTACCAATAAATTGGAAGCAATGCCTTGAATATCGGCACCCATACTCAGCAGCATCCTACATAGTTGCTGGATGTAAGGTTCGCATGCAGCGTTATATATTGTCGTCTTTCCTTTGGCAAGTACTGCAGCCATAAGAATATTTGCAGTTCCTGTAACCGAGGCCTCATCGAGCAACATATAAGTACCTTTGAGCCTGTCGGCCTTCAGTTCGAAAGAGGCATTCTCCTTGCAATACTCAAATGTTGCCCCAAGCTTGCAAAGTCCTTCGAAATGAGTATCAAGTCTTCTCCTGCCAATCTTATCCCCTCCCGGTTTCGATGTGACTGCATATCCGAAGCGTGTGAGCAATGGTCCTACAAGCATAATGGACCCTCTCAACGCTGCATTCTTCTTACGGAATTCAGGAGACTTTATAAAGTCAAAATCTATGCTTTCGGCCTGGAAAGCGTAATCCCCTCCATTGAGTTTTTCGACCTTAACCCCCATATCTCTCAATAGAGAAATAAGATTATTTACATCCAGAATATCAGGAACATTCCGGACCACTACCCTTTCAGAAGTAAGAAGTGTAGCACATATTATCTGCAGCACCTCATTCTTTGCACCTTGTGGAGTAATCTCACCTGAGAGCCTATGCCCTCCCTCTATAACAAAAGAAGCCATTATTTTTTATTTATTATATTCACTATCATCTCTTTGAGACTCTGTTCACTCTCCTGAGAGCGAATATCCTCACACTCGTCTCGCCTCTGATAAGGAGGAATAATCCGGGTTACTATCGGAATATAGAAAAGTCTCATTTTCATAGAGTCAGGTATTCCATTTACAGAGATGATCCTCTGCGCATCCTTCTCCGTAGTGACTATCATTGCCGTAGGATGTTCCTCCGCGCAGTTATTGACACGCATAAGGTCACGAAGGGAAAAAGGATGGTGATCCGCGAAGGAGAGGACTGCAGCGAGAGAGTAGTTCCATGAAAGCTCCCTCCTGAGAGTCGAATCATCCGCTATTCCGGAAAATAGCACCACATTTTTCGAATAACTGTACCTTAAATCACATTTATCCGGAAAAACAGGCTCGATCTTTCCGTAAGAAATTCTGGAGAAGAGAAGCGGCATCCCATCATCTATCTTCAAATTGCTCCTCCAGTACTCTCTGACCGAATCATCAACCATATTCACATTCTTGGTAACAACGAGAATATCAGCCTTGTGAATCCTTGAAGACAAATCCCTGAGCCTTCCCCAAGGAAGAAGAAAATCCTTGAACACAGGTCTTGAACTCTTAATCAGGACAATAGAGCAGTCAGGACGAACCTTTCTATGCTGGAAGGCATCATCGAGAATAACTATCTGAGGCCTCTCCCCCTCCTTCAAGGCAGAGAGTCTCTCCATTGCTTCTGTTCTTGAGGCATCCACAACTACTCTCACATCCGGAAATTTCTTTTTAATCTGCAGAGGTTCATCTCCACAGAGAGAGTAGTCATCTCCAACGGAGACCTCATGATATCCCTTGGTCCTCCTTTTATATCCCCTGGATATGACTGCAACCCTCATATCTTGAGAGAAAAGGCGTATAAGAAGTTCAGTGAATGGAGTCTTTCCAGTCCCACCGACAGTGACATTCCCCACACAGACGGTGGGGATGTCAAAACTTCGGCTCTTCAATATGCCTTTGTCATAGAGCCAATGGCGTATTTTTAGAATACAATAGTAAATCACTGAGCAAGCCACTTATCGAACCAATCAAAGAATGCCCTGTGCCAATGTACACTGTTCTGAGGTCTGAGAATCCAGTGGTTTTCCTCAGGGAAAAGTAGCATTTCCGAGGGAACTCCTAACATCTTGGCTGCATTGAAGGCCGCCATTCCCTGTTCGACAGGAACTCTGTAGTCCATTTCACCATGGGTGATCATGATAGGGGTATCCCAATTGGTTACAAGTTTGTGAGGAGATCTGCTGTAATGACGTACTGCATCCGGATTTTTATCCCATGGCGCACCACCATTATCCCAATTGGGGAACCATAGCTCTTCCGTCATCATATACATCTGTTCCTGGTTGAATATTCCCGCATGGGCCAGGAACGCATCGAAGAAACCGTTATGGGTACCGGCGAGATAATAGATAGAGTAGCCGCCATAGCTGGCTCCGGACGCTCCAATCTTGCCTGCATAAGGTTCGTTCTTGATATTGCGCGCAGCGACCATATAATCCTTCATATTCTGACCAGGATAGTCTCTTGTAATCTGATCGCACCACTCCTGACCGAATGCAGTAGAGCCTCGACGGTTAGGAAGCACCACAATATATCCGTGATTAGCCATCATCTTGAAGTTCCATCTTACAGACCAATGCTGGCTGAGTGTTGTCTGAGGACCTCCATTACAGAAGAGCATTACAGGGTATTTTTTCTGAGGGTCGAAATCGGGAGGGAAGAGAACCCAAGTATGCATTTTCTTGTTGTCAGTAGTAGTGAGCCATCTCTCTTCGATCTTTTCAGGTGCTATCTGAGAGAGGACTTCATCATTCTCGTGTGTGAGCTGTATGAATGAGCCATCCTCCACAGAGACTGAAACTATTTCGTAGGGACGGGACATAGAGTTGTTACAGCAGATGAGGCGGTCACCCAATTCAATTACTTTTTCGAAGTCATACCATGAAGTTTCAGGTGTGATACGAGTTATATTGCCATAAAGATCTGCCGAGAAAATACCCTGAATAGCATTTACAAGTGAACAGAACCAGATTCCATCACCCTTTTTATTCCAGACAGGAGATGTCACATTATATCCGAAGTTTGCGGAGAGGTCTCTCTTTTCTCCGGTACGCAGATCCATCAGGAATAGTCTCTGTTTGTCTGCCTCGAAGCCACCTCTTTCCATGCTTACCCATGCGATATAATTTCCATCGGGAGAAAATACCGGATCAGTGTCATAACCCATATTTCCTTCGCTGATATTGATACATTCACCAGTAGCAAGAGTATATATGTAAATATCCGTATTGGTAGAGAATGCATACTCTTTTCCTGTCACCTTGCGGCAAGAATAGGCTATCTTGCTGCAGTCAGGACTCCAGTTCAGCTGCTCCAGACCGCCGAATGGAAGTGTCGGAAGTTCAAAAAGAGTACCCTCAACGAGATCCTTCTCGTTCGAAAGAGTATATTTTTCACCATCACGTGTAACAGATGCCACGAAAGTATGCGGAATCTTTTCCACATAGCAGTCCCAGTGGCGGTACATCAGGTCCTTGATTACCCTTCC